>JACCTI010000051.1 GCA_013812515.1 Chthoniobacterales bacterium | reverse complement strand
TCATCGCGGACGAGCCGGTCTCCGCGCTCGATGTTTCGATTCAAGCGCAGATCATCAACCTGATCGCGCGGCTCCGGCGTGAGATGGACCTGACGCTGGTCTTCATCTCGCACGATCTCTCCGTTGTGAAGCATCTCTCCCATCGAATCGCGGTGATGTATCTTGGGAGGATCGTCGAGCTTGGGTCGCCCGATCAGGTGCTTGGGGCGCCGCTGCATCCCTACACAAAAGCACTCGTTAGCGCGGTGCCGATTCCGGATCCGAATCGTGAAAGCCGGCGAAAGCGGATCGTCCTCGCCGGTGATCCGCCTTCACCGATGAATCCGCCGGTCGGCTGCCCGTTTCATCCGCGCTGTCCCTACATGATCGAGGCGTGCAAAGCGCAGGTGCCGCCGCTGGCGGCCTGGGGCGAGAACCATTCTGCCGCTTGCATTCGCGTGCCAGAGATAGGCGGCGCGATTGCGCCGCAGTTGTAGCCACGGCGCTGCGACGCTGTGACAAGGCCCGGATTCGAGGGCGCCCTGAAGCGTCGACACAGCGACGCTGCCCGGCAAGGGTTTGCTTCCAATCGGCGGTCATAGACCGCCGCTATAGAATCAACCTCTTGAAGCGCGGATCCCCGCGGAGCGAATCCCATTCACGTTCGAGGCGGAGCGTTCCGGGAGTCGCAGCCATCGGCACGCCTCGCAATGACGTCAGGGTCTCGAGCGCCCGCTCTTTCTCGCCAGCCTGCGCGTAGATGGCGGCAAGGTTCGTTGCCAGGACTGGCCCATCATACGCATCGAGCGTGACTGGCAGCATCGCGACGCTCTGTTGCGCGTCGCGCGCGGCTTCTTCTTTTTGATCGAGCGCAGCCTGAACAAACGCGCGCATGAGCATGGCCTTCGCGTCGTTCGGACAGCAGGCGAGATCATGCTCCACGTCTTCGCGCGCGACCACAAATGCGCGGCGCGCGGAATGTTCGTCACCACGAGCCCGAGCAAGATTTCCTTCCAGCCACGCGTGCGGAAAGCTGTAGCCGTCGAGCACTCCGGCGAAACCGCCGAGACCGGTATCGTTGTAGCGCTCGTGCGGGGAGGAAGCGAGCACGCGGGCGGCAGCCGCATGGTCGCGCTCCATAAGATGTAATCGAAACGCGACCAAAGTGACTCCGCCCCCGGGATTGAATTCGCGCGGGATCTGTCCCAAGGCGGCGTGGAGTGGCGCGGTCTCGCCCGCAAAACGCAGCGCGATCGTTCCGCGGAGGAGCGAGAAGAAATGCGCCTCCGGATTTACGTCGAGCCCTTGCGCGATGGCGCGTTCCGCTTCAGGAAGGCGACCGAGCAGCGCGTAGGTCTCCGCCAGGTTCCAAATGCCCGAGGTGTTTCGCGGATCGAGCTCCCGCGCTTTCTCCAGATGCGCGACGCAATCTGGCCAGCGACCCTGGCGTCGATCAATCGCGCCAAACGCATCCCAGATTTCAGCGTCGTTAGGCGTGAGCCGCCGGGCGGTCTCCAGTTTCTCCCGCGCGCGCTCGTAATCGCGAAAACCGAAGTAGTGATAGTAGGCCAGCGCCAGATGCCCATCGCCCGCATCGGCGCGCAAGCGCAAAGCGGTTTCCGCAGCCGCTTTCGCTTTTTGCAGACGCTCGGCGCTTCGATCAAGCCCGAACCAAAACAGTTCCGCGTGCCAGCGCGACGCGAGCGTGTAAGCGAGCGCGAACTGCGGATCGAGCGTGATCGCGCGGTCGAGATAGCGCAGCGCCTTCTCGCCGTTCTCGCGCGGGTCGCCCGCTCCGCTCCAGCGAAAGAGATCGCGCGCGCGTAGATAGTTTTCGTAGGCCTCCAGGTTCGCGGTTGAGTGAATCCGCAGACCGGCCTTCTCGCTTGGCGATAAGTTTGCTTGCAACGCGACCGTGATCCGCTCCGCCAGCTCGCTTTGCAGCGCGAACAGATCCGTCAGTTCCCGATCGAATGTGTCGGCCCAAATGTGCGCGTCCGTCCGTGCATCAATGAGCTGCACATTCACGCGGACGCGATTGCCCGCGCGCCGCACGGTCCCTTCCAGAATATGCGCCACGGCGAGCGCCTCCCCGATCTCTCGCAGATTACGCGTGCCGGTTTTATACTGCCGCACGGATGTGCGACTGATCACCTTTAGGTCCGCGATTTTCGAGAGGTTCGCGAGGATGTCGTCCTGAATTCCGTCGGCGAAGTAGGCGTTCTCCTGATCGTCGCTCAGATTTTCAAACGGCAACACCGCGATGCTCTTTTGCGGGATCGACGCAATTGTCACCGGCGGCGTTAACCCCGGCCGCCCTGATCCCGCCAGCGAGTCCTCCGTTCGTTTGACACCCTGCGGCGTGATGTCGAAGGCCCACGCCAGTACGATTGCAATCGGGAAACCGAGCGCGAACAGAATAATGACGAGACGGATAGCCCAGTTCGGAACGTCGAGAAATGGAAATACCTGCGTGACGATCTGAATGAGCAGCCAGGCCACGACGGCGTAGCCGATGGCGACGCGATAGACCTTGCGGCGTTTCAGTTCGGCAAAGAAAGTTCTGCGCTTCACCGTGGTTCAGTGATGGCCGCGAGGGCAATGCAAGTCAACGTCCGCTTCCGCTCACGTTGTAGCTGGGGGCGCTGACCCGGCTGGTCTAACATGTGGCCACGCCCCTACCGAGCCGGGGTCGACGCTCCCGGCTACAACCTTGCTCGCGTCACGCCGCGATGAAATAAAGCAGCGTGCGCTCGCAGCATCCCGATTCTGACGCCGCGGGCGACCAGCGTTCCGCACTCATTGCCGGCATCGCGGCGTTCGGTTTTTGGGGAATCATTCCGATCTACTGGAAATTTCTGCGCACCGTCTCGGCGTCGGAAATTCTTGCTCATCGTTTCGTTTGGACGACCGGGTTTCTCATCTGCCTTCTCACGTGGCAGCGTCGCTGGCCTGAAGTTCGCGCGGCGATTTGCTCGCGGCGGACCGCGCTCTACTGCCTGGCGAGCGGCATAGCCGTTTCATGCAATTGGCTCATGTTCATCTGGTCCGTGAACGTGAACCGCGTCCTGGAGACGAGCCTCGGCTATTTCATGACGCCGCTCGTGAATGTTCTCTTTGGCGCGATTTTCCTGCACGAACGACTCACGCGTTTGCAGCTTGCGTCGGTCGTTCTGGCGGCGGCTGGTGTGCTGAATCTCACGTTCGGCTATGGCCGTTTCCCATGGATTGCCCTGGGGCTCTGTGTCTCCTGGGGTCTTTACGGATTGCTGCGAAAACTCTCCGGCACGGCCGCGATCCCCGGTTTGTTCTTCGAAACCACACTCCTGACACCGCTCGCGATCGCTTACCTCCTGCTCTTGCAGATCCGCGGCGCAGCGATCTTCGGCCGCGCACATTGGGAGCTTTCGCTTACCTTAATCAGCACAGGGTTTGTCACCGGTTTGCCGCTGGTCTGGTTCGGCCACGCGGCGCGTCATCTGCGCCTAACGACCATTGGTTTTCTGCAATATCTCGCGCCCACCGGCACTTTCTTTCTCGGTGTTTTCCTTTACCACGAAGCTTTCACGCGCGCGCATCTCGTCACCTTTGCGCTCATCTGGATTGGGCTCGCGATCTTTACTTTTGAGACGGTGCGCTTGTGGCGCTCGAAGCGTCTCTCCGCGGACGAACCGCCGCCGCTGGGGGATTGACGCGGCTGGCGCGCCTGTGGCCACGTATTCATTGCGGCAACGCGCTGGCGTCCTATGTTGCGCGCCCGATGTTGAGTGAAGATGACATTCAGTACGCGGCCGAAAACACCCAGGTGGTTCTCGCGCCGTCGCATCAGATCGCGACCTTCGGCGCGACCAGCTTCCGCTTCTATCTCATCTCGGAGTTAATGGACCAGGTGAACGAAGTGCGCGTGCGTGACGGGCATATCCACGCAGAGCGGCCGCAGATTGTGACGCCAGATCACTATGCGCGCTTACTCCTGGAAGGCTTTGGGGACAGAGCACAGCGCTATGTGGAACAGCTCCGGGAACGATTGCGCAACGTGGCGGTGCTTCGCTACGGCTTTCAGTTTCGCAAAACAGACGTGACCGAAAAGACGGTGCGCGACTCAATGGACGCGGTGATTGAGCGCACCAAACGCCAGGTGGAGACTTCCGGTGAACCGCTCAGCGCGATTATTCAGGGAGTCGACGATGCCTGGGAGGTCTGCCTCCTGAAATTCACGATCGACCTCATCGAGCGCTCCTCGGGCGGCAACCTGGGCGACTTCCGCAAGCGCGGATTACTGTAGCCCGGGGGCGCTGACCGCGGCTGAGAGGCGAAAGCACCCCCCCGGAATGACGCTTCCGTTTGTCGTCGGAACGAAGGTGAGCAAACGCCTAACGAGTTGGGATTGCGCGCTGTCATCCCGAGCCAGCGGAGACGGCGAGGGACCTCCCACAGAGTGTCGGATTACGCCTCCAGAGCAGGAGCGTGATCTGCGCGGCTGATGTAACGTCCCTCGGCGCGCTTCGCCAGCGTCGGGATGACGGCAATAACGCACTCGCGCTCAACAGATGCGAGATCACCGGTCCCGATTACATCTTCTCGTAGCGCCGCATTAATTTGAGAAAGCGGATGGTATCGCGCACCGGATGAATGCTGCTCACTTCGTCCGAGTAGACTGTGCTGATCGGCACCGAATCGATCCGAAAGCCTTTCCGGCTCACCTTGATCAGCATCTCGGTCTCGTATTCGAAGCGTTCTGTTCCGTCCAACAAGTGAGGAAGGACCGCCGACTGCAGCATGCGGAAGCCACATTGCGTATCAGGGATGTCTCGCCCGCAGAGGCGGCTGATCCGGTGGCTCATGTAGCGGTTCACGACGCGGCGCAGAAATGGCATTTGCCGCACATCCTTCATGCGCGTGCCCACGAGCAGCTCCGCGCCCAAAGCGGCGGCCGCCATGAATCGGTTGATCTCTTCCGGTAAATGCTGCCCATCGGCATCAAGGATGACAATGTGGTGAAACCCGCGCTCCAGCCAGTAACGCAAACCCGTCTTAATCGATTCCCCTTTGCCGAGGTTCTTTTCGTGCACGAGCACATCTGCTCCCGCGGCGCGCGCGTTCGCGGCGGTCGCATCGCTCGATCCATCATCGACCACGAGAACATGCGCGATCTGCTGCAACGTTCGCGCGACCACGTCGCCGACGTGCTTTTCCTCGCAATAGCCCGGGATAATTGCTGCGACCGTCTCGCGATTTACCGCGCTCGCCGCAGCCGGACCTTCCATCGTCAGCGGACGACAGGATGGAAATCCGCGGCGTGATAGGAGCTGCGGACGAGTGGACCGGAGGCGACATGCGAGAAGCCCTTCGCGCGCCCGATTTCGCCGTAGGACTCGAAGCGCTCAGGCGTGACAAATTCAACCACCGGCAAATGCTGCGGAGTCGGTCGCAGGTATTGGCCGAGGGTGAGGACCTGACAGCCGACCTCGCGCAGATCATCCATGGTTTGAAACAGCTCCGGCTCCGTCTCCCCGAGACCGAGCATGACGCCGCTCTTCGTCACGATGCCCGGCGAGAGTTGCTTCGCTTTCCGCAACACCGCAAGTGAGGTGCGATACTTGGCGCGGGAACGGACCAGCGGGGTTAAGCGTTCCACCGTTTCCATGTTGTGATTAAAAATTTCTGGCGCGGCGTTCGTGACGATCTCGATGCACCATTCCTGCGCGTGAAAGTCGGGCACGAGCACTTCAATGATGATGCTCGCGTCCATGTCGCGCACGGCTTTGATCGTTCGCGCGAAATGATTCGCGCCCCCATCTTTCAGATCGTCACGCGCCACAGCGGTAATAACGACATGCTTTAGCCCCATGCGGCGAACCGCTTCCGCGACGCGCTCCGGTTCGTCCTCCTCCAACGCAAACGGCTTCGCCGTGCTCACGGCGCAAAATCCGCAAGCCCGGGTGCAACGTTCGCCCGCGATCATGACGGTCGCGGTTCCCTGGCTCCAGCATTCCCAGCGATTCGGGCATTGCGCGCTCTCGCAGACCGTGTGGAGGCGGAGATCTGAGATGAGCGCTTTGGTCGAGAAGAAGACCGGATTCGACGGCAGCCGGACCTTGATCCATGGCGGCTTGGTCGCCTGGTGCAGCGCAGGATCGATCTTGACGCAGGACATTCGCGCGAAGCTAAAGGCGCGGAATAGAAAAGCAATTACACTCGGCTTTCTCGTCGTCCGCCTTGTCCTCCTCGCTTCTCGTTCTCGGCAATTAGAGAAAGAGCGAGGACGAGGAGGAGAATTCAAATCTGCCGCCGACCAGATAATGCCTGGTACAAGGTCAGCTCATCGGCAGATTCGAGGCCCCCGCCGGCGGGCAAGCCGTGGGCGATGCGCGTGATCGTGACGGGAAAAGGCTTTAGAAGTTCCAGCAGATAATTCGTCGTCGCTTCACCTTCCACATCCGCCGCCAGCGCCAGGATCACTTCCGAAAAGCTTTCGCTCTCGACGCGCCGCACCAGCTGGTTAATGCGCAGGTCTTCCGGGCCGACGTGGTCGAGCGGCGAAATCCTCCCGCCTAACGAATGATAGCGGCCGCGGAACGCGCTCGTCTTCTCCAGCGGCAGAATGTCTGTCGGCTGCTCGACCACGCAAAGCTGGTCGGCGACGCGGGCCGGATCGGAACAAATCCCGCAGAGCTCCTCCGTCGTGAAAAAACCGCAGCGGCCACAGGGCCGAACGGTTTCCCGCGTCGCGGAGATGGCGCACGCGATCCGTTCGGGCTGATCGCCGCGCGCTTGCACCATCCACAGCGCAATCCGCTCGGCAGAACGCGGTCCGACACCCGGCATGCCCCGGAGCTGCGCGATCAATTCTCCCATCGCGCTCGGATACTCGGTCTTTCTCAACGCCGGCGAATTACTCGAGTGGAGATTCGGAGAGATGCAATACGAGGGGTTCGAGCCGGCGCACGTACAGCTGCAGCGGCACGTCGTTCTGTTCGTTAGGCCCGCGCGCCTTCTGGAATTGCGAGTACGCTTCCGCCCAGCGCTTTTCCCGGTAGAGCACCACGCCGTTCCAGAAAAAGTCGCGCCGCGCGATCTCGTCCGGGGAAGCCTCGGTCGCGAGCTTCAAGGGCTCGTAGATTTCGTGGCGTTCCCGCGCATCCACGCCACTCATAAAGTCGATGGGCCGCGCCACGATCCCCTTGCTCGCGAGCTCGAAGGTGCGCGGCCCGATCAGAATACGCGAACCGTAAACGCGATTCGCGATGCAGAAACGCCGGGCCAGCTCGACCGGCTCTCCAGTCGCGAAAAACCCCGCCCGCTCCTCCTGCTCGCGCGGCACAATGATGATCGGACCTGAACTGATGCCGACGTGGACGCTGAATTTTTTGTAGCATTCGTCCTTGCTCCCGTCCTTCAGCTTGTCGAAGGATTCGAGCAATGAGAGCGCGTGCCGTGTCGCTTTGTCCGCCTGCTGCGGATCGCCGGCCGGAAAACCAAACACCGCCACGATCCCCTCGCCCGTGACGGTTTCGAGGTAGGCGCCGGCTTTAAGAAAAGACTCTGTCGCGTGCCGCATGAACTTGTCCGTGATCTCCGCCACCTCTGCGGGCGGGCATTCGTCCGCGATGTCATGTTTGTTCGCGATGTCGCAAACCACCGCGGTAGCTTCGTAGCTTTCCGGCTTGGCTTGGAAGGCGACCTCGCCACTGGTGATCCGCGCGATCTGTTCGGGCGCGAGCCGCCCAACGAAGAAGTCACCTCCTGCGTCCGAAGGTTTACGCCGACCCATAATGGCGGGATACGCGTGCCCCCCCGCAAGGGCGAGGCCGGCTGCGAGCAGCGCAGGCAAAGGTTGAAAAAAAGTCTTGGAAAACAAACCGATCCACGTGAGGACGAGAATCTCCAGCGCCAGAATGCCGACCGCCCAGCTCACGCGTTTCTTTTGCGAACTCGTGACGACGAGCCACGCTACGCCTAACGAGAGCAGCGAGACGAGAGCGGATTGCAGCACCGGGCCGACGCTCCGCGCCGGCGGTTCACTGCCCATCAGCGCGTTCTGCATTGCATCCTCGATCGGCTGCAGAATGCCGGAAGCATGCGCGGCAATCACAAGTGCACTGGTGATCCCGCCCAGAATCAGCGCGAACTGGGAGGAGCGTTTCACCGGGAGATTGCTCGCAGGGTTTCCGAAAGCGGTTTCAAACTGAAATTGGTCGGCGAGTTATGGCCGGCGAAATTTTTCGACTTTTGCAACCACTTCTAGGCCGAGGCAAGCGGATAGTGCGATTGCACGACCAAGTCGCTCAGGAACTTGTCCGGCGCATCGATCGCCTCTCGTAAGAGGACAAAGCTGCTCTGCCCGGTGTTCTTCTGCACGAGGCTGAGGCCGAACTGGTAGTCTTTGAACAAATGCGCGCAGAGTTCCGGCATTGTCATCCGCTCGGCTTGCGCCCGCTCGACCAGCCGTTGCAGCGCAGCCTCATCGAACCTGATCTCCAGCCCGTGCTCGCGCTTGAATTGATCGCTGAACGTTTGCGCGCTGTGCTTTAACCCCGCCGCCTCCTGCCTGTTTCCTTCAGCCATTAAGCGCTCGAGCACCTGTTTCGGCTCACGCACCAGCTCGGTCGAAACCCGGAGCTGCGTCAGGCCCGAGCCCGCGAGGTGATACTTGTAATCGCGGAACAGTTTCTCCCAGACCGTGAGCAAGCCGCGCGCGCCGGTCTTCTCCTTCGCCGCTTCCTGGGCGATAATCCGCAGGGCGTCATCTTCGAAGCTGATCTCGATCCCGTAGGCACGGAAGGCCCGCTCATATTGTCGCAGGATGCTGCCCTCGGAAAACTTCATGATACTGTGAAGATCATCCGCGGTTAATTCTTCGCAGACGACGCGCACAGGCAGACGGCCGATGAACTCCGGCTCAAATCCATATTCGATGAAATCCTGTGTGCGCACGAACTGAAACAGCTCGTTATCCATCACCTGCCGTGGCTCGGCGCTAAAGCCAATCTGGCTCTGCGTCATCCGCCGCGAGACCTGCTGCTTCAGGCGTTCAAACGCGCCGCTCACGACGAAAAGAATATGGCGGGTGCTTATCGTTTCGCGTTTCGCTTTTCCGCCGCGCCGCTGGAATTCAAATGCCGCTTGCAGCTGCGATTGCAGATCGTTTGCGCTGCGCACCGGCACGTCCGTCTCTTCCATGAGCTTCAGCAACGTCGTCTGCACGCCACGTCCGCTTACGTCGCGGCCGCTGAGGTTCGAAGCCGCCGCAATCTTGTCGATTTCGTCGATGTA
>JACCTI010000041.1 GCA_013812515.1 Chthoniobacterales bacterium | reverse complement strand
TTGCCGGTTTGAAAATCGCATAGAAAAAGCGCAAAGGCGCACTCACCCAGAGGGTGGTGGGCAGCGGCTTGCGGATTGCGAGGATCTTGGGAGCCTGTTCACCAATCACGATGTGCAAAAACGTGATCAGGGAGAACGCGACTGTGAACGAAACCGAAGTAATGATCGCGGGCGACTCGATGTTCATCAGCCGAAAGGCGGGTTGCAGCATTTGCGCGAGGAACGGCTCGCCCACCCAGCCGAGTCCCAGGCTGGCGAGGGTAATGCCGAGCTGACACGCGGAGAGATACGCATCGAGACTGCTCGTCACATGCTGTCCCGCGAGGGCGCGTTGGTTCCCCTCCGCGGCCAGAGTTCCGAGCTGGCTGCTTCGGATTTTCACGAGCGCAAACTCAGCCGCGACAAAAAAGCCATTCAACCCGACGAGGAGCGCGATCACGCCGAGCTTCGAGAAGATCAGTCCGGCGGAATCCCACTCACGCGCGAGGGCGGCGGCGAGCGGCCAGCCCGATACGAAAACGAAAGATGAAATGCTCATCAAGCGGATGCGCGCCCTCGCATCCGAAGCCCACGCCTCACGTCACTACCAGCTCGACTTGGTCACGCCGGGAATCAGCCCGGCGGAAGCGAGCTCACGAAAGACGAGGCGAGAAATCTTAAAGCGGCGGATAAAGGCGCGGCGACGTCCACTGACCTGACAGCGATTCACGACGCGCGACGGACTGGCGTCCCGAGGGAGCTGCGAAAGTCCGGCGTAATCCTTCTTTGCCTTCAGCTCCGCGCGAAGAGCGGCAAACTTTTTCACCGTATCCCGTTTGCGTTCGTTACGATTAATCCAGGAAGTCTTCGCCATAGGAGGAACGCGGAAAGTATCGCTGAAGGTCCCGTTTGCAAGAGCTTTTCGCTCCTCCACCCCTCGACGGTTCAGCTGCCGAATTCCGCGCGCACCGTGACGTTGTCGTTGGCGGAGAGTCGCACATCCCGGAGCCGAATGTCTCCGAGCGCGAGCGCCATGAGCGCGAAACTGCGTCCCTCAACCTTCCGCAGGTGCGGTTCCAGAAACCCGCAGGCCATCGAGCCAATCGCGCCTTCGCCGTTGCACTGCAAACCCGACAAGGTGGCATTCAGCTCATCATCGATGCTTAGGCTTCCCGCAATCCGCACCACCGCGGTGAAGAACAGCTTGCGGGCACGCAGCGTCGTTTCTGCCTGCACCGACCGCGGTCCTGTTTCGTGCAATGAAAGACGCACGTCCTCGATCGTCACGCCCTGCTTGCCAGCTTCGCGTTTCGCGATTTCTCCGATGGCTGCTTCCAACTCGGAGTTCGTGGTCGATAGCTCAACCGATCCATCAGTCGCTCCGTCGATCCCGAGGACGACGTCCCCGTTCTCGTCCGTTCCGGAATTCAATCGTACTTCACGCGCGTCGAGCACCAGACTCACTTTCGCTGGCCCCGTGGAGATCTCCTCACCGCGGATGGAAAGCTGTTGCACCTCCAGCACAGGTTTTGTTTTCCCGGCGCTCGGCCGCGGCTTTGGTAGATTCGGTCGAACCGTCGCTCTATCCAGAGTGACGGCGATCTGTGTCAGGGCCGGATAATGGGCCTCTTGCACCTGCACGGCATCGCGGGGAAGAATCAGCACTTCGCGCAAGCTCTCGTTCAGCAGGTGTTCGAGCGCATCGGCCGTTGCAGGGAAATCCTTCGTGTGGAGCGGGAACATCAGCGGAGAACATAAGCACACTCGAGCGCTCACGCTTCAGCGCGTGCCGGCCGAAAGCCACCGGCCTGCCTTAACGACTAATCTTGGGTCGCGAGTTCATCTTGATCAGCGACATTGAGAAGAAGTCGAATTCTTGAATTCCGGCACCGAATTGCGCTCGCGAGCGCGTGTTGCTTCCTCTGCGCCGATCGCTAGGAAGGTAAGGTCGACACCGCCGCCAAATTCGAATCAGGAGAAACCATGGCTGATCCGAGAAACGTCGCGCACGACAAAAAAGTGATTCAGGAGAAGAAACACCAAGGAGAAGAGCCCGTCGCAGGTGCGGCGGAGACCACGCAACCCGGTAAGAAACCGACGATGGAGAAGGCTCAGGAAAACCAGGATCCCGCCAGCGAACGCGTCGCCGAAGCGAAGGACAAAGCAGAGTCGGAGGGCCTCGAGCCACAAGTGCCCGCGCCCAAGTCTATTTGAGCCCCGCCCAACCGTCGCGCTCCTCCCGCCAACCCACCATCGGATCGACGCGCGTCGCGCGTTGCGTGAGAAAAAGCTCGGCCTCGTCCTCGTCCTTTTTCTCGAGCGCGCCGAAGGAAATCAGATCGAGGACGAGGACGATCCGGATTTAGCGCAATCCTGCCTTCACTCTTCGCGTAGCGCCACCATCGGATCGACGCGCGTGGCTCTTCGGGCGGGAAAGAAGCACGCCAGCATCGCCACCACGCTGAGCGATACGATCGCCGTCGTTAGCGCCGGAAGATCGATCGCGCCGACCCCATAGAGAACACTGGCCAGTGCGCGTCCCGCTGCGAGCGCGGCGATCAATCCCAGGAAAAGTCCGATGCCGATCAGTGCGGCGCCTTGCCCGAGCACAAGCCGGAAGATATCCGCACGCGCCGCGCCCAGCGCGAGCCGGATTCCTAGCTCGCGCGTCCGCTGCGTCACGCTCAGCGCCATCACGCCATACAGTCCGATGCTCGCAAGCAAGAGCGCGAGCCCGGCGAACGTGCCGAGCAGCGTCATCGTTAGCCGCCGGGTGGCGAGGCTGGAGGCGAGGTTTTCCTCCATCGTCGCCACCGCGCCGATCGGCTGAGCAGGATCAATTGCCTGCACCTCGCGGCGCACGGCCGCGACGAGCGCCTTCGGGTCGCCACCCGTGACGCGCAGCATGAGCATGTTGCCGCTCGCCGGGTTTTGCTCCGAAGAAAAATACATGTGGACGAAGCCGAGCTTCTCCACGTT
>JACCTI010000039.1 GCA_013812515.1 Chthoniobacterales bacterium | reverse complement strand
CTGGTCTCTGCTGCTCGCTTTGGGGACTGATTTCACCAATGGACGGGGTCGTTGCCCGAGATGCGTCCCGCCTGACAGCGGTACGCGCGAGAAACATCCACGATCCGCGACAACCCGCCTAACGAGTCCGCTCGGATTGCGCGCTTTGATCTGCACGAAACTCCGACTGAACTCCGGATTTGCATGCCCCAAGCAGAGATGAGATTCGGTGCCGATGCTCGTGGAACGCGCTCTCACCATCCTGCACGAGTGGGTTCAATCCGACAGCCTGCGGAAACATTGCTATGCCGTCGCCGATTCAATGCGTCACTTCGCGCAAATGCAGGGTGCCAACGCGGACCTCTGGGAAGCGGTCGGACTGCTGCACGACATGGATTACGAGCGGTATCCCAACCAGGCGCAAAGTCCGTCGGAAGGTCACCCGTTCGTTGCCGTCACCTGGTTGCGCGAGCACGGCTGGGATGAGGAGATTTGTCGGGCCATCCTTTCGCATGCCGATTACTCCGGCGTCGGGCGCGAGACGCCGCTGGAGCGAACGCTCTACGCCGTGGATGAGCTGAGCGGATTTGTTATGGCGGTCGCGCGCGTGCGGCCGTCAAAGAGCGTTGAGGAGGTGGACGTGGTCTCGGTAAAGAAGAAGATGAAGGACAAAGCCTTCGCCCGCGCGGTTAATCGAGAAGACATCGTCCGCGGCGGCGCTGAACTGGGAATTCCCGTTGAGCAGCTCATAGAAGGCGTCACCACCGCGTTGCGAGCCGATGCAGAACGTCTTGGCCTTGCAGGCATCGCAATCGGGTAGCGAACTGATCCGCTTCGTGACATCTGCGCCCGTGCGAGAATGCGGGGTTTATTAGAGCCTCTCAGGCACTTCACAGCCACACGTGCAAAGAGAGCCTGGCGATACCGCGCACGCGCTGGCGACGATCCCTCGACGTTTTCAAAGAGGAATCGAAACGTATTTGCGCAGATGTGCCGGTTATTTCGCGACGCGCAGATATGGAAAAGCCGCTCCCAGAACCCCAGAAGCGGCCTCTCCCTCTTTGCGGGCTTCGACCCGAATGCTCGATTAGTTCGCCGGTTCTCCAGTCAACCGGAGACTCTCGAAATTTTTCAGAAACTCCGGCTCCAGCGCGGTGCCATTCGGTTTCCGCGTAATCGCAAGGAACTGATCGGGTGCGATTCCGCCGTCGCGCGGATCTTTTATCACCGGGCAGATGCTGTAACGTAGGGGGGTCGCTCAGCGGGCGCGTCGCTTTCGTGATGTAGCCGTTGCTGAAGAGATTATCGATTTCGCTCACGGATGCGATGATGGCGGTGCCATCTAGGTCGCGTCCATTGCGTTGCGCCATGTCGTTCAGTGTTTTCTGACCGTCGGCTGTGTTGAACGCTTTGGCGGTGTAGCTCACCCAGACATGGCATCGTCAGCGCGTAGAACAGAGCGATCTTCTTCCAAATTCGGTTCCTGGATTCGATCAACCCTTCAAAGCTATTCCGCGGGAGCAGCCGAGGTCACGCGTGATCGACTCCCAATCAGACCTTGAGTGCGAGACCCCGCATCCCCTACGCTCCCGTGATGGCCGGAGTTTGCGTGATTGTTGCCTATCGACCGAAGCCGGGCTGCGCGGCTGACTTGTTAGACCTGGTTCGGCAGCGCGTTCCTCTTTTGGCGAAAGAGGGTCTGGTCACGGAGCGCAAGCCCACGGTGATGCGCGCCAGCGACGGCACCACATCATCGAAGTGTCGGAATGGAAATCGCACGAAGCGATTGAGGCGGCGCACAAGAATGAAAACGTCCGCGCGATGTGGAATAAGTTCTTCGAACTTTGCGACTGCATTCCACTGAAAGAATTGGCCGAAGCGCAGGAGATGTTTGCCGGGTTCGAGCCGATTGACGACTGAGCGGCGCGTGTCTCTCGTCCAGTTTCCGGTGTGCCGAATCTGATTGCGAGAGGCTTTCCGTGAGCGCTAATCTCCGCTGCATGAGATCCTGCTTTCCCGCCTTTGTCTTCGCTTTCACATTATGCGTTCTCACCGCGAAGCCTGCGGAAAAGAAGGAAATCCTTCGCGCCGCGCCTAACGAATCGACAAAGGCGAGCACCTCGGCCGGTGAGAGAAGCCGCAATACGGTTCCTGGGGTTTTGATCGCGCAGGGGCCGATCTTCAAACCAGACCCGGCGATGATCTTTTCCGCTTCGCCAACGGCGCTTGGCTCGATCGCGTGAAGATTCCCGGCGACAAGCCGGCCTATAGCTTGCGCATCGCCATGACGGACACGACCGAGCAGCGCTTGCACGACTTGATGGAGACGGTCGCGAAGACGGAAGGGGATTCATCGACTCTCGAAGGCAAAGTTGGCGCCTTCTACAAGTCCTTCATGAATGAAGCCGCGGTGGAGAAAGCGGGCGCCTCGCCTCTAAAGGAGAGTCTCGCACCGATCGCCGACACGAAAGATAGGGAGACGCTTGCGCGCCTAATGGGGCAACACAATGCCGACTTGGAGGGCTCGATCTTCGGCGTCTTCGTCGACGTCGATATCAAAGATCCGACCCGTTATGTCGTCTACATCGGTCAGAATGGCCTCGGCTTGCCGGATCGCGATTACTATTTCAAGCCCGACTTCACCGCGCAAAAAGCCAAGTATCAGGCCTACGCCGCGCAGCTTCTTCAGCTCGTCGCCTGGCCGG
>JACCTI010000006.1 GCA_013812515.1 Chthoniobacterales bacterium | reverse complement strand
ATCCACTCAAACGTTCGCCCGTGATTGGGTTTCGTTTATGCGGCATGGCGGAGCTTCCCTTCTGCCCTTCGCCAAAGAACTCCTCCACCTCGAGGACTTCCGTCCGCTGCAAGTGGCGGAATTCGGTTGCCCACCTATCGATGCTGGAAGCAATCAGCGCCAGCGTCGTGGAAAATTCCGCATGCCGATCGCGCTGGATGATCTGGGTCGACAAGGCGGCCGCCTTCAGTCCGAGCTTCTCGCAGACCGAGCGTTCAATCTCCGGATCCAGGTGCGCGTGCGTCCCCACCGCACCGCTCAGCTTGCCGACACGAACACGTTCTGCGGTCTGCGCGAGGCGCTCTTCCGCGCGGCTAAACTCATCGTACATCACCGCGAGCTTCAGGCCGAAGGTGATTGGCTCCGCGTGGATACCGTGACTTCGTCCGATCATCGGCGTCGTTTTGAAACGGCGCGCCTGGTCGGCGACGACTTCGCGCAGCGCCTTCAGGTCACGGGAGAGCAGCCGCGAAGCTTCCGTCAACTGCACCGCGAGCGTGGTGTCGAGAACGTCTGACGACGTAAGTCCCTGGTGCATCCAGCGCGCCGCTGGACCCACTGAGTTCGCGACGTTCTCGAGGAACGCGATCACATCGTGATTCGTGCGCTTCTCGATCTCTGCGATTTCGGGAATCGAAAATCGCGCCCGCTTCCTGATTTCCTCCGCATCGGCGCGCGGGATTTGGCCTAAATCGGCCATCGCCTCACACGCCAGGATTTCGATTTCCAGCCAGATCTGGAATTTGCGCGCCTCCGACCAGAGCTCGCGCATTTCCGCGCGGGAATACCGTTCAATCACCCACCCACGATAAAAGTTGGCTCAGGAAGCGAAAGCGTTTTGTACAAGACGTAACATTGCAACCAGCGATGGAACGCCGCTTGCGAGGCTTGACTGAAACAAGGGATTGTCGCAAAACGAATCCCTAGCAAATGCGCGCGCGAGTGAAGCGCCCGGTGTTCTCAACTTGCCCCTGCCCGCTGCCCAGAATCGGCCACCGTTGCAACCGTCTCTTTCGTGCTCTTCGTGCATGAACTGACTGCGAGGATCAAATCGCCAAGCGAAAGTTTTGGAGAAACCTTCAGAATCTAAGTGTTCTTTTTCATTGAGGTTGTTCCTTGAGAGCACAGTAGCTGCCAATCTTCGAAGACCGCAGCCTTCGGTGAAAACCGCGGCCGCAGCTTGGACCCGAGGCGGACATCGCTCCCGACAGCGTAACAATTTTCGAAGAAATGGACGTGCGTCCTACACCGCGCGCCGAGCGCTCAGCTTCATCACAATCAGATAAAGCACGGCGAGAACGAGGATCAACAAGACAATCCAAAGCGACTGGTCCTTAATGAACGCCATCATCGCGTCGGGATTCGAGATGAGATCAGGCCGGACCTCGTGCGCTTTGTAGCCCAGGCAGGCCAGGATGTAGCACCAGATCGCCGAGCCAATAATCGTGACGGCGCTGAAAAGGCCGAACCTCATCCGCACAATCCCCGCGGGAATCGAAATGAGATGGCGAATAACCGGGAGCAACCGGGCAAAGAACACACCGCCGGCTTCATAGCGCGCGAGCCACGCTTCCGCGCGATCCAGCTTCTCCTCGCTCAGGAGAAACCATTTGCCGTAGCGGATAATCACCGGCCGTCCCAAAGCTCGCGCTACCCAATAGGTGATCGCCGCCCCGAGATATGACCCGAAGGTTCCGGCGAGCACGACACCAGCAAAGCTGAGATGACCTTGTGCGGCGAGAAAAGCGGCCGGCGGGATAACGACTTCGCTCGGCACGGGAAAAATCGAACTCTCCATCGCCATTAACACGATGATCCCGAGATAGCCCCAATTCAGGACCCACTGAAACCAGATCTCGATTAGGTGGTGCACGCCAGCGTCAGTTTCGGATTGGGAAGTTTCCTCTTTCGGAATTAGCCTGCTCGAACGGCAGGCGCGACGGGCCGTAGTTCAATCGGAAATCGGCACTCTGCAATCTTAAATTCCATGTCGATCTACCGCCGCGTCCTCGGCTACTACCGGCCTTTTCTCGGTCAGACAACCATCGGTCTGCTCCTCACTGTTTGCGGCATTGGCTTGAATCTCCTCAAACCATGGCCGTTCAAGATCATCGTCGATCATGTTCTCCCGGCATACGCAGGTCAGACGAACGGGACCTTCCGGCAGATTCCGAGTGCAGCCGCTTCGCTCTTCCGCTCAGACTCGTCCGCCCTCTCGCTGCGCGGTGTGATCGCGCTGCTCTGCGGATCGCTCGTTTTGATTCAGCTCCTCTGGAGTCTGGCGAATCTCGCGAGCAATTACCTCTTTGTGAAGGTCGGGCTCGAAGCGCTCCTCAAGCTCCGGACCGATCTCTATTCATACCTGCAATCGCTCTCCTTGAAGTACCACGACGCACGGCGCTCCAGCGATTCGAGCTTCCGCGTCGCCTACGACTCACAGGCCATCCAGACCATCTACAATCAAGGATTCACGAACATCTTCGGTTCCGTCCTGATGCTCGCCGGCACGTTCGTCATCATGGTTCAAATCGACTGGCAACTCACCTTGCTCTCGTTAGGCGTGGTGCCGATCATCGTGGGCGCGATTTACTTTTTCGCGCAACGCATTCGCAGCCAATCCACTCACATTCACGAGCGTGAAAGTGCATTATTGGCGCAGGCCCAGGAAGGGTTGAGCTCTGTGCGAATGGTCCATGCCTTCGGCCGTGAAGAATGGGAAGTGCGCCAGTTTCAAGACCAGGCGCATCAGAGCCTTCGTGCCAACCTGAAACTCACCCTTACAAACGTTAACAGCGCGCTGGTAATCAGCACGCTCATGGTGATCGGCACGGCCGCGATGTATTACGTCGGGACGCTGCATGTGCTCAGTGGCACAATCACGCTGGGCTCCCTGCTCGTCTTCAGTGCCTATTTGTTGATGCTCTATCAAC
>JACCTI010000002.1 GCA_013812515.1 Chthoniobacterales bacterium | reverse complement strand
TCGTGCACGAGCCGGAGTATGCCCGCTATGCCGAGGGTTGGGGACGGGAAGGCGATGCGGGGTTCAGCGCGCATGACGCAACAGATCAACAGCTTCTCGGCGCCGTCTGGTGTCGCGCATCGAGGAGCGAGTCTGCGCCCCAGCTTGCGTTCGCAGTCAAATCCGACCACCGCCGGCGAGGGATTGGAGCGGCGCTTCTTACGCAATGGGTTCGCGCGAACCCGGAGCAATCCTCCATCTCATTGCGTGTAGCGCCCACCAGTCCGGCCGTGCGTTTATACGAGCGTTTCGGTTTCCGGGTCGTCGCACAAGGTGAGAATTCAGTGACGATGCAGCGAGAAGGCTGATCGCGCTCAAACGAATCAGCACTCGGCCAACGAAGGTGCGCGGGATCGCGAAGCTGCCGACCTTTCGCTACGACGACCAAATGCTTAGTCACGGCGAGGGGAGCAACGATTTCGTCATTCTGATGTTGACGTGATACTTGCCCAGCCGCCAGCAATCCGCTTGCTTGCGAGGGAGAACCCGCCGCACAGATCGTTTCGTTCCGTGCTCCCAATCAGCCGCATCCCAGCCGGTCAGGAAAACTTTGCGCCTGGTCAAAACTGCTGTCGGTCTTCGTGGAAGGTCGAAGGTTTCTTTAGCCACAGATTAACACCGATGGACACAAATTTCGAGGAAGAGCACCCAAGAATTCGTGTTTCATTCGTGGCCATGGAGTCAGCACCAATGATCAGGCGCACCGCACGCAAATTACCCTTGCTGGTGCTTGTTGCCGCGCCTGGCGGGGCAACGCTGCGGCGGCAGTCGTGTCGACCGGGCGGGGGAAGTGCAGGCCGTAAGCCTGCCACGGCAACTGTTCACCAGGAAACGCTCCCGGCCTGCACTGAGCGCGGCGCGCGCAAGGCGAGCAGGCCAACGCACCGGTCGCGAGCAGACCTAACAGAGCCGCCCGATTCGGGAACGCTGGAATAGAATCGGGAGCCGGAACTTGTGGCCACGGGCCTGAGACGTTTCCGAGCGTTGTCGAAGGCTAAGGTCGTGTCGCGCCGCGGCGAGGCACTCCTGCGGCAATCGCTGTTCTTTGCAAGCGGCGAAGGAGTTCCGGCCTGTTTTCCGTCCATTCATAATGCGGGTCGCCATACACTGGCCCCCAAATCAGCCGCCCCGAGTAGCGCCAATTGTCTAAAAGGATGCCGCGCGCAAACGGTTGGTCTTTCGCCGTCACGACAATGACATTGTGCTCGCTGAAAGTTCCCGCGAACGATTCCGCCCAGCGCAGCTCGAGGGACCGCAGTTTCAGCGCATCGAGACGCGCCAAGAGCTCCGCGGCCCACTGAAAACAGAGGCCTCCTTTCCTCTTTCCCTGGTGAACCAGGAAGTTTTGATAGCCCGGCGGCCAGACTACCTGCCACTCTCGCGCCAGTTCGCGCCCGGTCGTGTACGCGACGTAAGCAACCTGGCGAGCCTCGTTCGCACCGACGCTCGGAGAAAGGGCGACGAGTCGCGTCGTCAGTGCCGGGTCACCCGCCGACACGGCGAAGACAGGAGCTGGACCGCGGGCGGCGTTCGCGAAAGGCGCAGCCATGAGAGTTAGCAGGAAAGTGGTCAACGCTCTGGCGGGGTAACTCATCATGCGAATTCGCATCTCCGCACAAAGCCACAGGCTTCGTCAAGAAGCTGTGCCTTATGGCCGGAAGTGGTTGCAAAGTCCGAAGCGCCCTCACCGTTTCCCACCGGGAGAGGCATTCTCAGGAGCGGCCGTTCGAGCGTCCGCTGTCTCAGCCGATCGGGGAGGTGCGGTGAGGACAGCGCACACCGCAACTGGCGCTGACCGCGCTAGCGGGAGAGGGGTTCTCTCAGAGCGGCCGTTCGTTACCACTTAATTCGGTTCCTTCTCCTTGGGGGAGAAGGTTGGGATGAGGGGCGCGCTTCCCTGGCATTTCTTCTTCCCGATTGCGACGTCGCGCTACAGAGCTTTTGAGACTGCTTAGCTTGGTTCAAAAGCTGTTGTAGTCGCCTCGCTGCGTCGAGGCGCAACCCGTATCTCGCGCGCCGCGCGCAGAACGGCGACAGAGCGCCGTTTCTACAACAAGCGGCCTTTGCACGTCACGGAATGTTTGTCGCTTCAGCTTCTCAACAGAACCAGACTACTTCTATAGCCCGCGGGCTACATCGCGACTGATTCTCGTCGTTTCCAAAAGCGAGCATCCTGTAATTGCCAACGCTCCCGCCGCCGCCTAGCCTCGCGCGGATGACGTGTCAGCGATTGTTTTTCCTGACGAGCATCGCCGCCTTGGTTTGTCCTTTAGCGCAAATGCGCGCTGCCCCCTCCTCGGAGAATCGGGTCGCGGAGATCCAGAGCGCCCTCCGCGCCGCCAAGCTCGACGGGTGGCTCTTCTACGATTTCCGCGGGAGCGACCCTCTCGCTTTGCGCATTCTGAAGCTCGACCAGCACGCGGTCGGCTCGCGTCGCTGGTTCTACTACATCCCGGCGACAGGCGAGTGCACGAAGATCGTGCACCGCATCGAACCCGCGAAACTCGATACACTTCCGGGAACACGCCTTGAATACAGCAGTTGGAAAGAACTCCATGCGCGCCTCCGCGACACGGTCGCTGCG
>JACCTI010000085.1 GCA_013812515.1 Chthoniobacterales bacterium | reverse complement strand
CGCGTCGCGCGCGTACCAATCCACGCGACGCGTAACGAACATCACGAGCGCGAGCAAAGCAAAGAGCGCGATTGATCCCATGAGAAGAGCATAATCCTGCTGCCGCAACGTGACGTAGAGGAAGGTGTAAACGCCACCGAGCCCGGCGCCGATCATGAGCGTGCGCACGCCGCCACCGAGGAAGTAGCGGCAGTACCACGTAATCAATCCCGTCGCCGCGACCGCTGCGATCAGGTAAGCCCAGCCAAAGCCGATGAACTCGGAGATGGAAAGCAGTGCGAGATAAAATAAACAGAGCGCCGCCCCAACCATGAGATATTGGAATGGATGGATCTTCTGCCGCGCGGTCATCTCGAAGAGGAAGAAGGTCGTGAAGACGAGGACGAAAAAGAGCACGCCGTATTTAATCGAGCGTTCCACGTAACGATAGGCATCCAGGATCGAGAGCAGCTCGGCGCCAAAGAGCGACGTTTTTACCGTCCGCTCATTGAAGCGCTCGTTTCCCGAACGGCTGCTCCATTGTTGGGGATAATCGCGGCCGTAATACGAGACCTGCCACTTCGCGGTGAAACCATCCGCTCGCACTGACCGTTCCGCCGGGAGAAACGAACCCCGGAATCCGGGATCGGCCCAATTCGATTTCAACTCCGCTTCGTTCTGGACTCCGAACGGCGCGAAATAAATTCCGCCGCTGCCATTCACATCCAGTGCGATCGCGAACTCCACCGGCCCAGCGATGGCCTGCGTGATCCCGAGCTTGCCCGTCGCCCCGGTCGTGTAGCCAGGCAGCTGCGAGCCGGGCAGGAGCGGGCGTTTCTCCCCTCCCCAATCGACCACCAAGCCTTCACGCGTCCCGCGCAGATCACTCACTGCGATCGTGACAAACGCATCCTCCCATTGCACATCCGCCGCCTCGATCTTCAGCGCGGCGAGATCCGGCACTCCAAATCGTCCGCGCAATCCGACCTGCGCACGAAACACCGCCGCGTCATAGATACCGCGATGGAGTAATTGCGTCTTCACGTCCCCAGTGATGGCGAGCGTTTCAGGCAGGAAAAACGCGTTTGCGGTTGCGGTCTCCTCCACCTCGCGGCGTTCCACGCGCCCGTCGCCCACCGGCATTTCGCGCACCACCATCACACGATACTGGTATGGCAGACAAAGTACCGGCCCGATGATCTCCTGATCTTTGCCCCATGAGGCGGTGATCTCGTTGACTGCTTCGTTCCGCCGCTGCAACCGCTCGCTGAGCACGCCGCTGATCATCAGTAACGGAATCATCATCACGAGGATCAGCGCGCCAACCCCCAGTAGCTTGATGATCGTGGAATTCTGCCGCCGGAAGGACGGCTGCGTTTTCGCTAACGGAGGCGGCGCTTGAGGATCAGCCATGCTCGAGAGGCTGCACAACGGCCGATCGTTAGGCAAGGCAACTCGCGGTTAGTGCAACGTAAGAGATGAACTAATCGCACCTTGCAGGGCTGGGGATACAGGCATCGAGCAAAAGCAAAAGACGTGGAGACGGCGATTTCGATGTGATCAATCTGACCGGATAGCCGCTGCTCAGGCGCGGTCTTTCAGTTCGGTGCGACCATCACTTCGCGCGCAGTGCACGCAGCAGAAGATTTGGCCTTCCTCTTCGACGCCGTGGCCGATAACCCGGCATCCGCAATGCGAACACATTGGAGCGAGCGCGTGAATCGCACACTCGAAGCTGTCGAAGACATGCGTGCGGCCCTCCAGCCGCACCTCGAAGCTTTTGTCGTAATCGTTCCCGCAGAGTTCGCACTTGGCCATGACTTCTCCTTTTAACCTATTTTAGCCGAGAATTCCGATCGCTCTGGAGGCGAGCACGATAAGAACCGGCGAAATGTGCGCGCACTTCATTGTTCCTACCGTAGCCAGGACATGCCGCGATGACAACTCAGGGGTGGGGCTGCGCTTGACGTTTGGAACTAATCGAACAGTGAGCGTCGAGCGAGGGGCACCGGATTCGGCTCATCGATTTGAGACGCGCAATGGCTCGGCCGTCTCCAGGTTCTTAACCACAGTGCTGAGATAAACCGACTCGGGATGGAAGGCTTTGTATTTCGTGATCTCAGCGCGGTTCATGACGCGAAACCCATAGCGCGCAAACATCTTCTCACCGCGCCGGCTTTCGAACGTCACAATTTGGCCGTAGACGCGCTTTTCGCCGGAGCGATAGAGATAGCCGAAGTAAGCGCTGAGCAATGCCCGCGTGGTCGAAACCTTCCGCGCTTCGGGAAGGAGGTTGATGTGGAAGTGGGGTGTGCGCCGCGGCGCCGCCGGGACTTCGCGCCAGCCGTTCATGAGAAGCCAGCGGACGAAGCGGCGGGAGCGCTCGTGATAGCACGGGTAACGAAGCAGCGCGCGCAGGAAGAGACAGACATTCTGGTAAAATGAGTAGAGCTGATTGAGCAGCGGCCGGCGCGAGCCGAGCAGATAACCGACGAGCTCCCCGTTGGCCTCCACAACAAAGGACGACTCCGGCTCGTGGTCCGTATAGTAGGTCGTGAGGAAATCAGCGAACAACTCGCGATCCTCGTAAACGGGATCGATCGGTTTCCCCAGAAATCCCGTCTGGCAACAAAGGCGACGCACGGCCTCACGGTCGCTCGCCAGGTAACTACGGATGTGAAATGCCTGTTGGTTCTTCATCCAAGGTTGCCTTCCTGTAGCGTGCGCAGACCTCCTGGTAAACGCAAAAGAGCCGGGCGAAGACCCGTGGCCACGCGTAACGCGCCGCCACCTGCGCAGCCGCAGAGCTGCCCACGACGGACAAGGTTCGCCCTCCCATCTCTTCGATTGCGTGTGCCAAAGCAGCCGGACTGTTCTCCTGCGCCCATGACTCCTGGTCGTGCAGGATTACGTCATCCATAAAACTCCCGCGAATGCCGGCGACCGGCGTGCCGCACGCCTGACTCTCGAGCGCCACCAAGCCGAATGTTTCTTCAACGCCAGGATGCGCGAAGAGATCGGCCGCGCGGTAGTATTTAGCGAGTTCGTGCGAATCGGTGCAATACGGGATCCAGGTCACCTGCCCGCTCTCGGCCTGGAGATTTCTCAATAGATCGCGCTGTTGTCCATTGCCCACAACGAGCAAGTGAAACTGTCCGGGATGACGTTCTCGGAGCAAAGAAAACGCCTCGAAGAGCGTGTGCGTGTTTTTCTCCTGCGCGAGCCTTCCCACATAGAGCAGCAACGTGCGCCCGTTAGGAATACCGAAGGAATCGCGCACGCTGCTCCCGTTGACGGCGGGATGGAAGACAGTTGCGTCGACGCCGAGAGACACCGTTCGGGTATTTCCGACGCCCCAATCGTCAAGAACTCTCGCGAGGCGTGCCGACGGAACAAGTGTCGCATCGTAGCAATTGTAAAGCTTCTGCACGTAGGCGCGGGCCGCGCGGAGAAGTGGTTTGCTCAGGCGCGAACCGAGACGCTGAGCTGGTCTGCGCAGGTAAGCTTCGATGAAGTGCGAATGGTAGAACCCGACGACCGGAATCCTTTCTCTGCGGCCGATCCAAATGGCTTTCCATCCCACCTGATAAGGGTCGCTGGACTCGAGGATGTCGGGCTGCTCGCGTTCGACAATTTCGCTGAGGGCGCGCAGATCCAGCAAGGCGCGGTACTGCGTCGCACGTGAAATCACCGGTGACCTGATCGAGTAAATTCGAGAACGCCCGGTCGCGATGACTTCGTCTTTTGCCCCTGGAACAATGAGCACGTGCTCATCGTCCGGTCGCGAGTTCTGCACGAACGCGATCTTCT
>JACCTI010000448.1 GCA_013812515.1 Chthoniobacterales bacterium | reverse complement strand
TAGGTGATGACGCCGGTTTTGACGTCGGACTTGTTCGGCAGGCCGAGGTGTTCCTTGGGCGTGACATAACAGAGCATGGCGCACCCATACCAGCCGATCATGGCGGCGCCGATGCCGCTGGTGATGTGGTCGTAGCCGGGGGCGATGTCGGTGGTGAGCGGGCCGAGGGTGTAAAAGGGCGCTTCGTGGCACCATTCGATCTGCTTTTCCATGTTCTCTTTGATGAGATGCATGGGGACGTGGCCGGGGCCTTCGTTCATGACCTGGACGCCGTGGGCCCAGGCGCGGGTGGTGAGGTCGCCTTGCACCTTTAGCTCGGCAAACTGCGGTTCTTCCTTCAAGCTAGGTCTAACAAAAGGCTCGTTCATCGGGCGTACGGGACTAAGAAGGGGTCGAGAATGAAACGATCTCCTTCGCGGCGCGATGATTGGACCAGAAGTTCTCGCCGTCGAAGGTGAGGGAGCGCGCTGCGAACGGAACTGTCGCCAAATCTTCCGGCTGCGGCGTGGCCTCACGCACGTCGAGCCGGGCAATGCGCCACTCTTCGGATTTGCCGGGGTCGTCCTTGTTTTCTTTCCCGCGCAGCACGTAAAGCATCCCGCGCGCGAAGGTATGGCCGCAGATCTCAGCGCCGACATTGATGGTGCGTAGGATCTTCCCGGAGTCGTCGACCTGGTGGATCTCTCCCTTATACCACTGGCTCAGGTAGGAATGCTCGCCATCGAAGCTGAGGTAGGAGCCGGTTAACTCGGGACACGGAAACAGCTTCGTGAAACCGTCGTCCGCGGTGTAACGGTAGACATAGCGATCGTCATTCAGGCCTTTGCCGAGCGTGAAATGCCAGCCGTCGTGGGTGAGAACACCGGCCCAGACGATGCCCGGGGGATCGATCTCGGCGGTGATTTTCCAATTGTCGGCGGCCATGGTATGAAGCGTTCCGAGATCGCGGGAGCTCAACCAAAACCGCGCGCCATCCCACGCCAACGCCTGCGGCGTCACTACCGGCGACGAGTGTCGCTCGACATCGTTGAGTTCATTCATCCTCGCATGCTTACAATCGCTCGGATCCCGTCGCAACACACTCAAACGCTTGCGCAACGCATCGTGTTTCTCTGCGACATCAAGACGGGTAAGCTCTTCTCCGTCTTCTTCTGACGACGATGAATCTCTGACCGAACATCTCTGGTTTGAAGTGCCGGGCCGGCGCGGATTCATCAACATCACGCCGAAGATCGAGGAACTGGTTACCCGGAGCGGTGTGCAGGAAGGTCTTTGCCTGGTCAACGCGATGCACATCACCGCCTCGGTCTTCATCAACGACGACGAGGCGGGCCTGCATCATGACTATGAGGTGTGGCTGGAGAAACTGGCGCCGCACGCGCCCACCTCTGCCTACCGCCACAACCGCACCGGCGAAGACAACGCCGACGCGCATCTCAAGCGTCAGATCATGGGTCGCGAAGTCGTAGTCGCGATCACGAGCGGCAAACTCGATCTCGGCCCGTGGGAACAAATTTTCTACGGCGAGTTCGACGGCCGCCGCAGAAAACGGGCGCTGGTGAAGATCATCGGCGACTAGGCTCTGCGTTAACCACAGAGCAGGAGGTCGTAGAGGGACTTGAAATTTGGCGCGTTACTCCCAGGAGAGGCCTTCCGTCATCATCTTTACCTCACTGCCTCCGTCCGCCGGCTTGACGAAGATGGTCAGTGTCGCTTCACCGCGCTTCCGCTTCAGGATCGAGGACTGCGGATTGACCATGTCGCGGCCTTCGTTCGTCCAGCCCTGCGCCTTCAGTTTGGCAGCGAGTTCCGTGCAGACGCTCTTCACGTCCGCTTTGGTTTTGAACACAAGCTGTTCCACGAGTGCCTTGTATTCCACGTCTGTCGCATCTTTCGTGAGAGCAAGATCCTTGGCTTTGAATCCTGCACCCGCCGATTGCCTCGCCGGTTTCGCGCCGGACCCGTTGGCCGAAGGCTCGGTGTCATCAGCATCGTCATCGTAATCATCTGGGTCGCTGGTGGCGGGCTTCGTTTCCTGGGCCGGCTTCTTTGATTCGGCGACCTGAAACTCTTTCGGGATCTCACCGAGCGGGGCGACAAACTTGATCTTCACCTCCCACTTCTCGCCGAACGTATCCACCTCACCGTTCGTGGTGAGTTCACCTTCGACCCTGCCATCGGCATAGGTAAAATCAGTCGCTTCGATCGAGCCGATGGAGCTGAAGCCCTGCTTTTGGTGTGCGCTGTGCACCACCTGGCAGCCGTAGATGCCGCCATCCTCGTGGATCGAGATGATCAGCGCGCTGCCGAACTTGCCGAACAGCGCGCCGGTGTCGGGCTTCTTCTCCTTGGAATGATCTTTCTCCGTGAAGACCAGCGCCATCCCGGTCTTGTCACTAAACGGCTCGCGCCAATGCGCCGACACGTAAGCGAGCTTCGCCTCTTTGCCGTTGCCCTTGAAAACACCGGTGACAGAGGGCGTCACATTGGCCGCCGGTCCTCCCTTCCTGACGGTCGACGTCGGCAGCGAATCGCCCGCTTTAAGCAATGCGGTGTCGAACCGCACATCGAAGCTGGTGGGAAACATGCCCTGGGCATCGTTCGCCACGGTGGCTTTGCCATTCACGCGGCCGTCCTGCAGTTTGAGTTCTCCCGTTGCCGTGCCGCTCCGCCGACCAATCGAGGTGCCTCCCGCGGCGGCGCTCCAGTGCTTGATTTCACCCGTCTGCTTGAAAACCAGCCGCAGGAAGGGACGCCGGAAATTGGGATCGCCCCCCTCCTTTTCCGCTGCTCTCGCCTCCTTGAGCTGCTCGGCCGACACCGCCTGATTACTCAGGACAACCTCGATTGCTTCCTCGTTATCGATGGTTGTCTCATATGCCAGCGCATGCTTCAGAGTGTAGGTCTTCTCATCCAACGTCAGCGTCCCCTCCGCCGGCTTCGTTGCTCCCTCCTGCGCAAACAGCGCAGCCGCGCCCATCGTACTTACCGCCATCAGGAGAGAGATGAATCTTGTGGTCATAATAGGCATTCCTCGCATTGAGATTGGAACTGCTAAAGTCGACATCTCAGCAGACAACCGAGGAAGTGCCAAGCGTCCAGCTCCTTACAGCCGTGCGCTCGTCTTACGGAGCACTGACAAAAAACGACCGGAAAGCGGCCACAACACCCACGAGAACCGGAAGGAGCACGAAGAAGAACAGCAGCACCGCCACGATGAAGTGCCGCTCTACGAGTGTGAGCAATCGGTTACTAAATGTCGGCCGCGCACGTTGCTCGGCCGCGATTCGGGAGCACTCCGCTGCGACCGCGGTGAAATGATCAGCCACGAGGGCCGCATCCGCGCGCATCCGACTCGGCACCGGGACGGGGAAAATGGCGTGCGGCCTTTCGTCCGGCTCAGGAAGGAACTCGAGCCAGTGCTCGCGCAGCGTTACCTGCATCCCGATCCATAAGCGCATGTCAAAGGCGTCCCGCCCTACGAAAAGCGCATCCTCCCGCACCGCGACCGTCACACCAGCAGGCGGGAATTCCTTTGGGAACGAGACGCCGAGCGACGCGCCACCAGGCTGCTCAGCGTAATGCTGTATCGCGCGGATGAACTCGCGCCACGTCGATTCATCAACCGACCATTCCGCCAGGAGCTTCTCGTCGCGCGTTCGCTTTGGCCTGAACATTCCCGCCGATTTGTATCCGAACCAATCTTCGTAATCTGCCTCTATCTGCGGAGGCGAACGTTATTCGGTGCTCAGCTCTTCAGTGGCATTTGAAGCCGGCGAGTCCTTCTGGCGACTGCTTCGGGTTCAACCGGGTAGATGAGCGACATGTCGGCCTCGGCGAGTTCGACGGCCGC
>JACCTI010000414.1 GCA_013812515.1 Chthoniobacterales bacterium | reverse complement strand
CAATGAGACCGTGCGGCAAATAATGAAGAACGAATGTGATAAAGACGTAATCGGAGTCCTTCGTCTCCAGCTGCGGATTGTAGCTCTTCAGCGTCTCCTTCACTTCGCCACGGATCTTTTGGATTTCATCCTGCCCTCGCAACACTGCCTGCTTCGCCGAGTCCAGTGCGCCCTGCCCACCCGTCTCCATTGCGTTCGTGAGGCCGCCGAGGTCCTTCTGCTTCTGCGCAAACACTGCATCGTAACGCGTCTGCAGGGCCGCCAATTTGCCAGCGCTATCGTGTCGCACCACCTCCTCGTAGGCCGGCTGATTAAAGAAAATCGGCGGCTTCTCGAATTGAAAAAACACGAATACCATCACGCCGGTAAGCAGGATGAAGAACTGCATTGGAACCTTCAGCACCGCATTGAAGAGCAATCCGAAACGGCTGCCGGTGATGGAACCGCCCGCCAAATATCGTTGCACCTGCGACTGGTCCGTGCCGAAATAGGCGAGCGCGAGGAAGAAGCCGCCGAGCAATCCGGACCAGAAGGTGTAGCGTTCGTTCACGTCGAACGAGAAGTTCACCGCGTTCAGCTTGCCCAGTGTCCCGGCGATGGAGAACGCGTTGTTCAACGACAGAGACCGAGGGAGGCGGTGAACGATCATTCCAAGGGCGATTGCCATGCCGACCAGGATCACCGCCATTTGCCATTTGCCTGTGATGCTCACGGCCTTCGTGCCGCCCACGGAGGTGTAGATGAGAACGAAGAGACCGCAGAGCAGAATCGTGAGCTGGAGATTCCAGCCGAGAATGGCGGAAACGATGATCGCCGGCGCGTAGATCGTGATTCCCGCGGAAAGCCCGCGCTGCACGAGGAACAGGAACGCACCGAGCAGTCGCGTCTTTTGGTCGAAACGCTGGCCGAGGTACTCGTAGGCCGTGATGACTTTCAGGCGGTGATAAATCGGAATGAAGACCGCGCACACCACCAGCAGAGCGAACGGCAAACCGAAGTAGTTTTGCACGAAGCCCATCCCGCTCTCATATGCCTGACCCGGCGTGGAAAGGAAGGTGATGGCACTGGCCTGCGTCGCCATGACTGATAAGCCGATCGTGCCCCATCGAATCGTCTCGTCGCCGTGCAGATAATGGCCGAGATCGTAGTCGCGTCGTGTCCGCCAATGTCCGTAAAGCGCGATGGCCGAGAGCGTGCCAATGAGCACGACGTAGTCGATCCAACTCACGCGAAGTAACGGCTGAACGCGTAGAAGAGCGCGACGTCCAAGACGAATGCTGCCACCACCGTCAGATAGGCGTTTCGCCACGTGCCGAATAACGGCACCGTTTCAATGTTTTCGCGGTCTCCCTTTCCCGTCATCGCCAGTCTCGGAGCCGCGCGAGCGTCTTGCCCACGTGGATGGTAAGGAACGCGTTGTCTTTCACCGTGGCATCATGCCTAACGAGATCATATTCGCAAAGAGCCGATAGGCGCCGGGCACACCGGCCGGCAGTTGCCGGAACCACGAGTAGCCGGTGTAGATAAACCAACCTCGCTCGACACGTGCCACGAGCAGCCCGCCATCGAGCGGCTTTTCGCCAGGATCGTTCGATGAAAGGATCGGCTGCCAGCTGGAATCCCATTCATCGGCGAAATAGAGGCCGCGCTCCTGCACCCAACCGCGGAAATCCTGGGCGGTGATCTTGTTTGGAAAATTCATCAGCGGATGATCAGGCGCCAGGATGCGAACCTCCGCCTCTTCATTCGTGACGCGATCGCGCGAAATCTTCAGCGGATACGGAAGGTGTTCGGGTTTCGGCCCCGGCGTGGTGTTGTACTGGTAGACGACCACACCGCCTTTTTTCGCGTAGGCGAGTAACTCCGGAAATGCAGCCGCAAGTCGCGCGGCCTGGATGTTCGCCGCACGGACTCCGACGACGATCGCGTCGAATCCTGCGAGAGTGTCTGCACGCAGCTCCGTATCCGCGAGAATCTTCACTTCCGATCCGATCTCGCGCAGGCTGTCCGGAACCGCGTCGCCTGCTCCCAGGATGTACCCGACACGCGGCGCTTTGTTCTGGATCTCGGCGCCGACCAGCTGCGCCTGCGCCGGAGAAATCAGGGTTTGCGGTTCGATGTGAGGATAGTCGATTTTCTGCCGGCTGAAGGCGGGCTTGCGTTCACCCGCGGCGGAGAGGTAGGCGCGCAGCGTAGCTTCACCGGGGTTGGCGGAGGGCGGACTCACACGAAAGGTAAAGCTGGCTTCGCTGTTGCTCCCGTGCAGTTCGACTCGGCAAGATGCAGGTTCAACTTTCCAGCCCGCCGGTGCCTCGAGAGCGAGATCGGCCTTCACGTCGTCAGCTGCTGCGACAACTCGCACGTCCAGCGATTTTGGCTGGTCATTTCCGAAGACAAAGACGGAACGTGGCAGCTCCACGAACGCCGCTGGGGCAATCACCAGTGGCTGGTTGAGTTCGCCGTCGACGCGATCCACTTTGCGAAAACGCGGCTCGAGATGGTAGACGATCTGCTGATCCGCGATCTGCAATGTGACCTCCACTGGGAATGTCGGCGGGTTCTCGGGCAGGCCGATTAGCGCCTGGTCCGTCACGGTGAATGTGCCAAGCGTGCCCGGCTCGCGGAGCCAGTACGGCTGTGACAACGGGAGATTGGAAGGCAGCGTCACCAGCAATTTCTTTGTGATCAGCTGTCCGGCAGGAAGTGCTGTGTCGGTGTTGGTTTCCGCCCGTTTCTCCAGGATCCGAACGCTCTTTAACTGGATCGAGATATCGGAGCGATTAATGGCTTCGATTTGCACATTCAGCGTCTCTCCAGGTTGCGCCGCAGCTTTTTCGCTGACCGCCTCTAAATGCAGGCCGACACACGCCGCAATAATACCGTCCACCGCCGAGAGTTTCTCCGCGATCCAAGGATCCTCGCCTAACGAAAGGAGAACCTTGCGAAACTCGAGAAGCGCAGGGACAGACGCGGCGGGATTACTCGCATCGTAGGCCGCGACGAGCGCGCGGACCTTGTTCGCCACGCCGGCTGCTTTCGGAACCCGCTCCCATGTCGTGTTGATTCCGCTGAAAATGTTCCCCTCTTCCGGCGGTTCACCCTCGAGCAGCTTGAAGTATTCCTTTCGCGTTTCGCGCTCGATGCTTACTCCAAAACCCTGACTCTTGTGCATCGTGCGGCTCGCCGCCGCAATTTCCCCGAAAGACTTGCCCAGCAAAGGCTGATAGCCGCCCGCGCTAATGCTCGTTAGGCCGCTTGAATCAAAAGCAGTATTGCGAGCGCGGAAGAAAAACTCGGACGTATTCCAGAGCAGTCTCTTGGCCTGCCAAGGCTGCACAGTCTTGAGTTGCTCCGGAAAACGTTCCGCCTCCGCGGCCGCCCGGAAAGCTTCGAGCGC
>JACCTI010000402.1 GCA_013812515.1 Chthoniobacterales bacterium | reverse complement strand
GAAGATGAAATCAAATTCCGTGAACTGCGGCGTGAAGAGAGAATCCACATCAGGCGCGCGGAACGACCGGCTGTACGATGCGCGAAATGTCAGATCACGAAACGGAGCGTAGCGCAGAGCGAATTTCGGAACGTCCGTTTTGAGGTTGATCTCGGCATCCCTGGTAACGTCTGCGGGATCGGCTCCGTGGATGTCGAATCTTTCGGAGCGCCAGGCGAAACTGAAATCGCAGCTATAAACGCCCGGAATCTTCATCGTCGAAGAGACAAGCGGAATGCTTATCTCCACGAAGGCAGCCGCGACATCCCGCTGTGTGTAGAAGAGAGTGGAGGGAGAAAATCCGAGCTGATCGTTGACCAGTAGAATCGGATCGGGCACCTGGGATAACTCCTCATGACGGAAGTCGAAACCAGCCACGAAATCAAAGCCGCCTTGCGGCAGGTCTTTGAAAATCTGCCCGCCGAACTTGCCGTCCCACAGTTGATCGCGCGTTTGGAATTTGTTCCTGGCCACGTAGCCGGCGACCTTTATCAGCGCCACGTTGTCGTAGGAAGACCCGTTTAGCGTTCCCTGTTTCGGCGCTTCCACGCCTAAGAATGGGTTGAACGTTCCATCCGCGATCGCGTCCAGGACGAGCGAACGCCGTGCATCGCCTTGCAGCAGCTCGACCCGCTTGTGCTCATCATAGACGTAGCCGAATTCCCAGAAGTATTCCTTCGTGATCTCACCTTTAAGTCCAGCGATGCAGTGATAGTAATCTTTATCGAAGGTCTCTCTCCGGTTACCGGCCTCGAGCGCGCGATAGAAGGTGGCAAAAATTCGCTGGCGAAAAAACAGGCTCTCCCGTGAATGGATCAATCGCCTGCCTCCCGGTGTTCGGATCGACCTCCGGGATGGTCTCGATTGTAGGGACTGTTCTCCAGCACGTCTGACTCAAAAATGCGGAAGGTCGAGGGCGCGAGCCCATTGTCCTGGGTGGTATGGGCATAAAGGGCCGTCGCGAAGAGCGTCAGATGATTATTCGCGAGAATGTGGTATTCGCCGTCGAGGAAAAACCCGTAGCGTTCCGACGCGGGGATTGCCGGAGTCAGCTCGCGATAATTGAAACCGTCGTCTTCGCTGTATTTTCGATACTCGTTTATCGTCTGCGGGATCGTTCGGGGATCACTCAGGACCAGGTCGGTGTCGACATTGGTGAATGTTCCAAGAGGAGCCCCAGGCACTGATCCATTGCTCGGCCTGGACGCCGTCCCCAGCACGTGACCGGAAAAAATTCCGCTGCTTACATTGTTTCCACCGAAGCGCCGCCTGTCGGCCAGGGACGAGAGAAAGGTGTCGGTCGAGTAGATCGCTTCGCGTTCGTAATAGAACCCGCCCGCCAGAATGTTGTACTTCTTGCCGACGAGACCGCCGACGACCGCGCCCGACTTTACTCCCGCATCATTGGCCGAACCGAGATTGGTATTGCCGTAGCGAAAGCCAACCTCGCCGCCTTTGAGCGCGTGTCTGATCTTGAAATTGACCACGCCCGCGACGGCATCAGCGCCGTAGATGGCTGAAGCGCCGTCCTTCAGCACCTCCACGTTGTCGATCGCTCCGAGCGCCAGCGCATTGATATCCTCAAAGCTGAAGGCGCGCCGGCCGTTGATTAGCGTCAACGTATTTTCGGCGCCATAGCCGCGCAGGTTCACCTCGGCCGAACCATTGCCACCATTGCTGTCGTTTTCGTTGGGGGTTGTTCCGACAAAGGATGGCAACTGGCGCAACCCTTCCGCGGGAGTGTTCGCGCCAAACTCGATCAACTGCTCACGCGAGTAATCGACCACCGGCAGAGCGCCTTCGGATTCCGCCGTGGGAATTGGAATGTAAGTGCCGGTGACGACAACGCGCTCGGTTTCAGCGACAGGATCGGGGAGTGAGGGAGTCTGCTGACTGAATGCGCCGGAAGCGCAGAGGAGGAAAATGCCGGCAATGCCAGACCAACCGCGCCTGCTGCATGATTCCCTTAGCACGCTTCTTGTACCTGACTCTCCGTTCGTTTACCAAAATATCGGCCGCCTAACAAGTCTCCTCAGACTGCACGTGCGCAGCGTCCAAGAAACGACCACCGCATGGTCGCGATCCAGGCGGCCGCGTCGAGACAAACCGCTGGTCACCAACAAAGCGGCCGGGAATGCGGCAAGACAAAATGCTTCAGTCCTGAAGCACGAGACGAAAGCGCCGGTTTCGGCTGTAGCGGAACGTGCGAAAACCCCGCTCGTCGAGAGTCAGAATATCCGAGCAATTCAAGCGTTCCGCCAGCACCACTAGCGTGGCATCCGCGAAATCCATCGGTGTGTCTCGATACCTCTCTATCAGAGAAGCCGCGACTTGTAAGGATCGACTATCGAATACCTCCGCGATTT
>JACCTI010000387.1 GCA_013812515.1 Chthoniobacterales bacterium | reverse complement strand
GATGCCGCGGAGAAGCTGGGCAACGTGAAGGAGATCATCGTGAATCCGGCGGGCGAGCGCATTGCCGGTTTTGTCGTCGCCCATGGCGAATCAATCTTCGGGGGCGGCACACATCGGAACGTGCCGGCGTCGGCCCTGCATGTGATCGGACCGGACGCGATCACAATCAGTGGCCGCGCTGCGACGGAGGGCGTGAGCGAGCTTGCCTCACTTCCGCGCGTCTCGGACGTGATCGGGCGTAAAATGGTCAGCCGGAGCGGACGGTTGCTTGGTTCGATCAGCGATGTGTTGATCGATCAGGATGACGGCACCATCATCGGCTTTTCTTTGGCCCAGGGCGCGAAGTCGAAACTGGAGAATCTTTTCGGCATGGAAAAAGCCGGGAGCAGCTCGAGTTATGTCCGTGCCGATGCCGATCTGCAGGTCGGCAAAGAGTTGATCGTCGTTCCGGACGACGCGGTAGTAGAACGCGAACCCACACGAAGTGAAGCGACGGAAGCTGTTTCGGCAGGCGAGGGTTCCCCAGACGCGGCCGCGCCGCGCTCAGCGCCGGTTCACCGCTGGGGCGGCGAGAGTCCGCCCTCCGACCGGAAGAGTGTCTGGCGAGCGGAGTCGACCAGCGTGCCGATCTCACGAACGCCCGCTCCGGTGTCGCCGACTGTCGATCCGCCGCCCCGTCCCGACCCAGCGCCGCCTTTGTAGCGATCCTGGCCGATACGGCGGGCCATCGTACCAAGGATAAGCGCAGATCGCCGTGCAAACTCGAACGAGGTGCATATGAAGTTCTCCATCAGTTCCATCCTCGCCTTGGTTGCGTTGCTCCTCGCCATCTTCGCCTTGCTCGACGTGGTGCGTTCCGCCACGGCGCTTTGTCTCGCGGTCATCTGCCTTGCAGTGGCGATGCTGCTGCCGAGCCTTGGCGCCTTGGGCGGCCGAAACGACCGGTTGTAGGGCGAGCAATTCCGAAGAGTTGCGGCCTCAGCAATCACGGCTCAGAGGCGCAATCTCTCGCAGTTCAGACTTGTAAGTTCCCGGAACTTCATTCCAGACTCTGTGTTGAACTGGAACGCGTGAAGAGTTTTGCCACACGTCTGCTGATTGCTTGCGCGCTGCTGAGCTTCGTTGCCTCTGGCGATGTCGCGCAGGCTGGCGATTTAGGCGACTTCTTCAAGAAGCTGGGCAATTCGATTACGAAGCCGCGGCCACGGCACGTCGAGCGGCAGCCGGTCCGGAAGAAGACGATGCGGCCATCGACGCGTGTCAAAAACACTGCGAGTCACCAGCAGCCGCCCCCGCAGAAAGTGCCGCCCGCCGATCCGGGAATTCAGCAGCCCGAAGCGCCTTCTGTCGAACTTCCGACGCCACCTCCGATACAACAGCTGCCAATCCGCGTGGCGTCCAGTATCCCTCCTGCGGCTGGTAGCCGTCGCGACATTCCTTTCGGTATTCCTGTGCCGAATAAGGCTGGCTTTGTCACCAGCCCGTATGCTCCCAACCAGGGCTTCGTCGATGTCCGGGGGTTTCCAAGCGGGACGGAAGTTAAAGACCCCTACACGAACAAAATTTTCCTGACGCCATAAGAACTGACAGCGTCGCGGCAGCGGAGCTCAGCCTCCTTGCGAGAAGGCGAAGGCAAGGAGCAGCACCACGAGAATTGCGAGGACGAGCAGAACGATCTTCGTCGCGCTCTTCGGATATTTGCCGCCGATCGCACCGGTCACGCCGTTCACCACGATGCGGAATGTGCGCGCGCCGTATTGATAATGAAGGAGCCAAATCGGCAGCAGAACGTGCTTGAAAGTCTGCGCACTGTAATCCGCCGCGACCTGCAGATTGCGATAGGTGTCTCCCGGGATCTGCTCAGCGCATAACGCTCGCAGCTTCGCATCCATCGCTTCGCGTGAATGGGTGGCCGCCGCAATCAGATCGATCTGGTACTGCTCGACAACCCAGCCGGAAACGTAAGCCGCGTCGTAGGGAGCCAGTTCCGCCGTCGGGAACGGCTCGATGTTTCGCAGCAGATTCGCTGGAACACCGCGCGAGGCCGGCACCAGCTCGTCGTCGAAGAAATGATCGAGCCCGCCGCTCGCCGGCTCCCACCGCGTGTGTCGCACTTGCCGCGTTTGCTGTCGGCCATTGGAATCCCTGTAGCTTTCCGTGGTGTAGTAATAGAAGCCCGCATCGGCGGTCCATTCCGCCGTGACCTGTGCGTCGAACGTCCAGTAGGGCAGGTAAAGGCCATGCAACGTGTCGGTGAATGCGCGCGTCTTGAAGCGATTGGGCGCAAACCAGCGACTCCCATACCAACGGCGCACGCGATCGCGCACATCAGTCTCGCTCAGTTTGAATGGCAGGACGCTCTCGGGCCGAATCGGCGCTTTGATTTCGTCGTAAGGAACCAGTGCGGGCGAACCACAGAAATCGCAGTTCTGCGCCACGCGTTCGGGTTTGAAGACAGAGACCGCCTGGCAACTCTGGCATTTCACCGAACGTGTCGCAGTCTGCCAACCACGTGCGCTCTCCGGGACGTTTCGCAGCGCGGTGACGAGGTCCAGCTCACGCACTCCGCCTTCGCGTGCAGCTTGCGGCTGCATCGGAGCGACTGTGCCGCAGAACGGGCAGACGAGCGCCTGCTTCGCCGCGGACCATTCTGCCGCGCCTCCGCACGCGGGACATTCGAAACGCTCGCGCGCCGTGACTTCGCTCATCGCGGTTGCAGGGCGCTTCTCCTGTCAGCCTCAGTTGTGGCAATACCAGAGCCTTGCCCGCCAAGCTTCGGCGTCAGCCGCATCAGCTTTGCACAAATTCGTTCAGCGCCGCGCGCGTGATGCGATAGGTGGACCCGATCTTCTTCGCCTTCAGATCGCCGCTTTCGAGACTCTGCAGCACGTCCGCTTCCGAGACGCCGAGCGCTTGCGCGGCTTGCGCAGGCGAAAGTAACTCGGGGAACCCGGCCCCGCCACTCGCGCTCGCCGTCGCTGCCGTGGAGGGAGCTGTCGATTGTAGCGAGCCCTGCTGCTGCATGATCTGCTGCGCAACCGCAAGACCGACTGCCATCTCACTCGCCACGCCTCCGACGCTGCCGCCTTTCTCCATCCCCTGCGCCATCTGAAACTTCACGTAATCATTCAAGTTCCCCACTGCTGCCATGCTGGAGCGTTTATCGATTGCCTGCTCGACTTCCGGTGGAACGGAAACGTTCTCGAGCACAAAGGTCGGGAGTTCGATCCCGTACTTCGCCTTGATAATCGGGTTCACGATGGGGAGGAGCGCTTCGCCCACTTCCTGGTAACGGGAAGCCAGATCCAGCACCGGCACTTTGGCCTTAGCGAGCGCATCGCTAAACACGCTCACGATGCGCGAACGCATTGTTTCGGTGAACTCATCGAGCCGGAAGTTCTGATCCGAGCCCGCCACTTCCTTCAGCATCAGCTTCGGATCGACAACGCGGAAAT
>JACCTI010000377.1 GCA_013812515.1 Chthoniobacterales bacterium | reverse complement strand
GGGAGCAGGATTTCGAACAGGCCCACCAGCTCATGATCGATTGGGAAACCACGGATCCGGATATTGGCGCCGCGATCCGTTGCCCAAACTGCCAGTCACCGCGCATCGAGTACCCGCAGATGACCCGACGGTTCCGCCTTCCGTGGATCGCGAACCTGCTCTTCGCCATGAAGTTGTTCGACAAGGAATTTTACTGCCGGGACTGCCAGTTCACCTGGGGCGGCGAAAACCCGCGCTGAAGCTTGGGCGCACCGGAGCAGCGTTGCGGCTAAGGTGGCGGGCGGGGGCGTTTTCGTCCCGAAGCAATCGCGCGTGCCTCTCCCATGAAATGGCTCTTCGCCTTCCTGCTCGCGGTGGTGATTTTCGGAAGCGCCGCCTTTTTCGGCTATCACATCATCGTTAAACCAGAGCTCGCCGTCCGGGCAGAACAAAGCGGCGAAGTCCCGGAAGAACCGCGCGTGGATGTGAGCCTGCCGGAGTTCCAACAGGCGGCTAAGCTGCGGCAGGAAGGCAAGCTGACGGAAGCGCGCGCCGCGCTCTCTTCCTTTCTGCAGAGATATCCGAACGGGATGCACACGGAAGAGGCCAAAGACTTGTTAGGCGACGTCAACATGGACATCCTTCTCTCGAAGTATCCCACGCCCGAGAAACAGGTCTACATCGTGAAAAGCGGGGACGTGCTGGCGCGAGTGGCGGCGAAAATGAAAACGACGCCGGAGCTTATCATGCGCACGAACAACTTGAACGGAACGATGCTGCGCATCGGAGAGCGGCTTCTGATTTCGCGTCCCGAGTTCTCGCTCTTCATCCAGCGGAAAACGCATAGCGTCGTCCTTCTCGACAAGGGCACGTTCTTCAAGGGCTACCACATTCGCAGCAGCAAGCTGCCGCCGAAACACCCGGCGCGAATCACCACGAAAGTGGCGGAAACGATGGCCTGGCGCGGTGGCAAACGGGTAGGCTTCGGCACGCCCGAGTACGTCGGCAGCACGCGTTGGATCCGGCTGAACACGCCGGGCTACACGCTCTACGCGGAGCCTTCGGCGGGAACGCCGCAGCCCGGCGGCGTCCCTCCGCCACCGAATGGCCTGGCCATGGCCCCGGCCGACGTGGAAGAACTCAGTGGCCTTGTCAACGCGAAGACCGCTGTCACCATTACTGACTAGCGCATGGAAGTTCAGCCGCTCGACTTCGAAAAACCGGTCCTGGAGCTGCAACGCCGTTTGCAGGATCTGAAGAACCATTCCGACGAGCACGAGATCGACTTCGAGACTGAAGTCGAATCCATGGAAGCGAAGATCCGCGAGACGCGACGCGAGATTTACGATCATCTGACCGCCTGGCAGCGCGTGCAGATCGCCCGGCATGTACAGAGGCCGTTCGCGCTCGATTACGTGAACCGCTGCTTCACGGAATGGGTGGAGCTGCACGGCGATCGTGTCTTCGGCGACGATCGGGCGATGCCATGCGGGCTGGCTAAGATTGGACAGTGGCGATGCGCCGTCATCAGCCAGCAAAAAGGCCGCGACACAAAGGAAAACGTTCTGCGGAATTTCGGCTGCGCTTATCCCGAAGGTTACCGCAAAGCGCTTCGCATCATGCGGATGGCGGAGAAATTCAATCTTCCGGTGATTGCGCTGATCGACACGCCCGGCGCATATCCGGGGATTGGTTCAGAGGAACGCCACATCGCGGAGGCGATCGCGGTCAATTTGCGCGAGATGATGAGCCTGCGGGTGCCGATTGTCGCCGTAGTGATCGGTGAAGGCGGCTCTGGCGGCGCGCTCGGGATCGGCGTCGCCGATCGCGTGCTCATTCTGGAGAACGCCTACTATTCCGTCATCAGCCCGGAAGCTTGTTCCGCGATTCTGTGGAAGGATCGGCGGCACGCGCCGGAAGCAGCCGAAGCGCTCAAATTGACCGCGGATAATCTCATGGGACTGGGCGTCGTCGACGAAGTGGTGCCGGAACCCGAAGGCGGAGCGCATCGTGATCACGACCTGGCGGCCGCACATCTCGGAACTGCCTTGCGACGAAATCTCGAGCGCGTCACCGCCCTAACGAGTGATGAGCTGCTGAACCAGCGCTACGACAAATTCCGCAAGCTCGGCAACTTCGCCGAGACCAGCGGCGAAGCGGAGCGCGCGAAGTTGTAGCCGGGGGCG
>JACCTI010000375.1 GCA_013812515.1 Chthoniobacterales bacterium | reverse complement strand
AACTCTGCGCAAGCTGTGAAGCCGGTGATGACGAGCGCGGTAAAGCCGAGAAAGTCCATCGGTACGGCGGTGCCACTACTCAGGAGAATGGCGCTGACGGCCAAAGGCGAGAATGCGCAGTGATCTGGCAGGACTTAGCAGTAAACAAAAATTGGAAGCGTCCCATCGCTGCTGCGGACACGGACAATATCCAGAGGCGGTCATAGACCGCCGCTACAGGGATTTTGAAAGGGCTTCCAGAGCAGTTGCGAACGGTAGGGACAATAAGCTTTATCATCTACGCGACGGTGGCACTAGCGTCCCGAACCAACATTACCAGCTTGATCCTGAATGCGCTGAAGCACTTCAGTGTCTTCCCCTTTCTTGTTCGACGTGGAGAGCCGCGCTTCGTCTGATCCTTCCGGCACCCATTTGCCACCCATGTTCGAGCCGAGCGGTGCAGGCACCCAGACGTAGCGTTTCCCATTCATGACTTTCACGTTGGCGTTTACCTTTTCGTACCCTTTCGGGGCAGCCGCGTCACTATGCCCGACAGTCGCGCCCGAAGAAGTGATCTGGCCGCTCAGCTTCGTAGCCTTCGCGACGTCTACCGTCATGGCAACGCCGCCCTGCAAGTGCTCGGTCGCGGCAGAAGAGTTGCGATTGGTTCCCTTGCCGTTCGAAATCGAGATCGCGACCGACTTGGCGTGAATCGTGCCGGCCTTCTTTCGCATCTCGACGCTATAGGCGCCAGGCGCGACACTCGGGGTGGCGAACTTGCCCTGCGCATCGGTGCGCCCGCGGTAAACGAGCGCGCCGCCATTTTGATTTTTGATTGTGACCTCGATCCCAGACAAGTTGTCCTGACCGTATGCTGCCGTGGCGCCGAGAAGTGCCGCGCCGAGCAATGCTATGTGTTTGCGGGCTTTCATGAACCCGATGCTATCAAGTCCATTGCAGTTGGCCAAGGCTAAAATGGCAGCGTGACGTTGGAGGCCACGCACCGCGCGTGACCTCAGTTACGGGGACCTGCAATAGGTGCCGGCGCTTGACACAAGCGCCTCTACACTGCTTGCTCCGCGCCTAGCCCGGTATTGGCACGCACGCTCAGCTCCGCGTATCTCGCTTCGGCTTCCGGCTCGCGCTTCAACAAGGCGCCCAGGAACGCGCCGAGAAAGCCAAGCGGAATACTGACAAGGCCCGGATTTTTCAGGGGGAACATCGGCGCTTTCATGAAGTCAGGGCTCATCAGAATGAGCACGATGCTCGAGAGCAGGCCGACGGCGAGGCCGCAGACTGCGCCAGTCGTGGTGAATCGCTTCCAAAAAAGCGAAAACACAATCACGGGCAGGTTCGCGCTCGCGGCCACGGCAAACGCGAGCCCGACGAGGAAGGCTACGTTCACGGTGGGCCCAAGAACGATTGCGATCATGATTGCAGCCGCACCCACAACAAAGGCGGTGATCCGCGCCACGCGCACCTCTTCGCCCGGCCGGTGTTCCTTGCCGTGATGGATCACGTTCGTGAAGAAATCATGCGCGAAGCTCGTGCTGGCACTGATCGTTAGGCCGGCGACCACCGCGAGAATCGTGGCGAAGGCAACGGCGCTGATGAAGGCAAAAAAAACTTCGCCGCCGAGGAAGCGCGCCAGCTCCGGCGCGGCCATGTTTGTGCCGCCATGCAGCTTTAAATGATCCGGCCCGAGCAGACTGGCCGCGCCGAATCCGAAGAAGGTCGTCATGATATAGAAGAGCCCAATCAGAACCATCGCCCAGACGACGCTCCCCCGCGCCGTCTTCGCATCGGGCACTGTGTAGAAACGAATCAGGATATGTGGAAGCCCGGCCGTCCCGAAAATGAGCGCCAGGCCTAACGAGATCTGATCGAGCGGATTCTTGAAGAGCAATCCGGGCGTGAGAAAATTCTTCGTCACCGCCGCTCCATCCGCACCCGTGTAGGTGACGGCGCTTACCGCCTGGAAGAACGCGCCGAAGCTGAAGTTGAACTTACTCATTACGAGGATGCTCAGGAAAAAGCTTCCGCTCATGAGCAACACGGCTTTGACGATCTGCACCCAGGTTGTGGCCAGCATCCCGCCGAAGACGACGTAAATGACCATGAGGACACCTACGCCGATCACCGCCTGCTCGTAGCTCACGCCAGGGAGCAGTTGCTTGACCAGCGCGCCCGCGCCGACCATCTGCGCGATCATGTAAAAAATGGAAACGGTGAGCGTGGAGAGGGACGCCATCGCGCGGACGGGCCGCGGTTTGAGCCGATAGGCGAGCACATCGGCCATGGTGTACTTCCCGGCATTGCGCAACGGCTCGGCGACAATGAGCAAGACAGTCAGGTAGGCGACGAGGAAACCGACGGAATACATGAAACCGTCGTAGCCATTGAAGGCGATCATGCCGGCAATCCCGAGGAAGCTCGCCGCGCTCATGTAATCGCCCGCCACCGCGAGACCGTTTTGCCAGCCGGTGATCCGCCGATTCGCCGCAAAATAAGCGCTCGTGCCGGTGGTTTTCCTGGCGCTGACATATGTGATGACGAGCGTCATCGCCACGAACCCCAGGAACATCCAAAGCGCCGTGTTGCCCATGAGATCGTGTTACCGGCGAAACTTCAGAATTAGTTCCGCAGCCGTGCGATCCCAGCCGTTCGCGACCACGACGTAGATCGTTGCAAGGCCCCAGGCCATGAAGAATTGCGAGAGCGCGAAGAGATAGGCCAGGTTCACTTCCCCCCAGACTTTCCGCTGCATAAACGCGGTGTGATACCCGACTAGATATGGCAGGGCGAAGTAGTAGAGGACGAAGAAGATCGTCGCGGGAATAATGAAGCGGCGCTTCGCTCTCAGCAGCGCTTTGAATTCATCCGCCGCCGC
>JACCTI010000282.1 GCA_013812515.1 Chthoniobacterales bacterium | reverse complement strand
CCAGCGATGGAATCGACCACCGCGTCTCGCAGCCCGAGCAATTTGTCCTTCTGCGCACGCGCAAAAGAATCCATCCGACGCGCCTTCGCCGCCTTGCTGGGAACGGTCGCACCTGGGGAACGCCTGTGGCCCGCAAGGTTTATGATCGATGCCGTTTTTGGTGAGGCTGGACAGTACTCGCGGCCATCGACGCCCCTGGCCAGGAGTTCGGGCGGCCAGCAGCAGCGACAAATGGGAAAACCAAGCTCGCGAGCAAGCGTCGCTTTCGCAATGCGTAGATCGCGTTCCATGGTGCTGAGAAACTCCTCGAAGGCGGACGGGGTGCCGCCATTCGACACCGAAACATTCGCGCGCGCGGAGCGAATTTGTTCCGGCAAAACGGTCAGTGAAAGAAGAGCCGAGTGCAGAGCGTCGATGTCCATATGCGCAGCCTCCGGCATCTGTGTGGCGATTAGGTGACCGCTGTGTAGCGATTGTGCAAAATTCGGTCTTTGGCGTTGCGGCTGGGCCGTTGCTCAATCGCGGCTTCGGTTCGCTGGCGGGCGATGCGCCGAAGGTAACTTTGCACGCCGTGGGCGCCTAAAGCGTGTCATCCCAAGCCCCCGAAAACGGCGAGGGACCCCACAGCTGCTCGCCCGCTCCGCAGCACAGCAAGACGCAGATTGCAGGCGGCGCGGTTCGGCCACGAAATGAGACGCGGCTTGCGTGGGTGAGGTCCCCCGGCGCGATATCGAGAAGCGCACTGCTACGAAATCGCTTCAGCACCGATCTCCGGCATCCCTAGGCCATGTTAAAAGAAGGTCAGCTTCGTCGGCCGCAGGGAGCGGGATTAAATCGGCCGCAAAATTGACAGGCAACTCCCGTCCACTGGACGAGCACAGAGTGAAGTGAACGGGAACTCGAGCGTAATGGCTCCTCGTTGCCGCGACTGATCGCGAGCACGAACAACACTCGCCTCGACTCACAGTGGACTGCTCGATTGCAGGAAGCGCATCAGGGCTCCCGCACAATCGATCAAACTGAAAGCCGCAATCGCCGCAATCAGGCAAAAGAGCAGAGCTTCGGACAGAAACACTGCAAATGCCTCCCGCGACGAATATTGCTGGCTTAGCTTTCGAAAAGAGCACTCCGAATGCTGGCGCTTTCCCGCTGCGCTCTCATCCAGCCCGCTGCTTTGAAAACGATAGTCCGTCAACGGCAATCTGCGTTTGCCTGTCCGGGTTCCCTGCGAAAGGCTGCGGCGATCGATTCGTTGAATGAATTCAGTGGTTGGTTTCATGGATTGAGTGAGGTCGTTTAGCCCGCTGATTCTGCGGAAACATTCCGCCTGGCGCTCGTACCCTGCGCATCAGGCGCTGTCATGTGACAGAGCGTGAAGATTGCGTGACAGAGGAGTGACTCGTTTTTTGCCTAACGAGTAGTTTTTCGAAAGTGGAATGCCGGACTTCTCCAGAAGCGCTTCGGCACCCTCCAATCGAGAGATTGGAATGAACGGGTAGCAGTCGTCGCCTTTACCCTTGAAGCAAAGCCGTTCCAAACTTCACGAAAACGTCACCTGACGGTCATCTGATTGACGCACGCGGTCTTTAGCGTCCCTCCATCTCGCAAGAAGCGAGACGAAATCGTTCATCCAAACATCAGATCCACTTATGAAAAACCGTTTATCTCTTCTCCGCGCTTGCAGTGTTGCACTCGCAGGGGTCAGCTTCGTGGGCGCAGCCGCGTCGGCCGAAACCGTCGAACTAACATTGAATTCACTTGGCGAGGGGGTTCCTCGCGCCAACGCCCGCGTCGGACATCGGCGCAACCTCCTCCCGCCAAACTTTTCTCTCCGCCTCGTCGCGCAGGGGAATGATGCGCTCGAAAATCCTTCCGGAGTGATCACGAACTTCGGTTTTCTAAACGACGCCTCCATCCAACCGGTGGAAGCGACCAAGACCGAGCCCGATGAAAACACCTATCTGGTTCTCGATCAGAATCCCGGTGGACCGCAGGCAAACTTTGACTACGGTCGTCGCTTTCTGTTCCAAGGGCACGAGAATGGAAATGATCTCGGGTACGTGACGAGGATCAATCTCGATGTCGCCGATCCGGACCGGCGCATTACTCTCCTCACACCGGTAGGACCGGATG
>JACCTI010000255.1 GCA_013812515.1 Chthoniobacterales bacterium | reverse complement strand
GGTCAGCGTCATCATCTGCCGGTTGACGTCGGAGATGATGCCCTGCGGATCAGTCATCATCAGCGCGTCGATGTTCGATTCGATCAGGGAGCGGGTGTAGAACTGCTGGTCCCGCAGCCGTTGATCGAGGAGTGCCTGGTCGGCCTCGACCTGTTTGCGCGCCGTGTTGTCGGTGCCGATCAGCAGGTAGCCGATCACCTTGCCGACCGCGTCGCGCAGCGCCGTGACCGACACCAGCGCCGGGAAGCGGGTGTTGTCGGCGCGGATGTAGGTCAGCTCGTAAATATCCTCGATGCCGCGCGAAGCCTTGTACACCAGCGCTTCGAAGCCTGGGCGGATCGGGGTTTCGAATTCGGCGGTGAGGGCGGCGGCGCGCGCGATCAGTTCGCCCGCATCCGAAATATTGGCCGGGGTCAGCTTGTCGATGACGCCGGCCGCCTGGTAGCCCAGCATGCGCTCGGCGCCGACGTTGAAGATCTGGATCACGCCCTTGTCGTCCGTGGCGATGCTCGAGAAGTTGGCGCTATTGAAAATCGCGCTCTGCAACGCCCCGGCTTTGAGGAGGGCTTCTTCCGCCCGCTTCCGCGCGGTGACGTCTTCCATCGCCAGCACCAGCAACTCACCGTGACTGCCCGCGCGGAGCTTGCGACCGTTGAGCAGCATCACGCGACGCCCGATGATCGGGAAGGTGTGCTCCAGCTCGAAATCGTTGAAGACGGAGCTCGTGGGAATCACGTCATCAAGGAGCGTCCGCAGGGCGGGGATATCCCACTGGCCATTGCCCAATTCATAAATGAGGCGGTTCTCAGTCTCCTCGGAAGATACTTGGAAAGTCTGATAAAAAGCGCGGTTAGCGCTCCGGACGCGCAACGTGGTATCCAGCATCAAGAGCGGCTCGCGCACCGTATCGACGATGTCTTGCGCGTAGAGCTCAAGGTCTTCGACCAGCGGTTTTTGTTTCATCAATGGCCTTGCGGAAGCGTATTATACTCGGCGGCGGTGCTTGATGCAGTCGCTACTTTCCTGGCGACGCGCTTGCTTTGTCCGGGCTTAGCTCGTCCCGGATCGCAGATTCACCCGCGCTAGCGCCGGCGCGTCGGTCAAGACTCCCATGCGCCGCGCAAATGTGTCGGCGATGCAGATCGCCTCGCCACTTCGCTTCTTCACTCTTCGCTCCCGCGAACTTCTCGTTCACGGTCGCCACAAAGAGCGACAGCCAACGCTCGAAATGTTTCTGCTCGATCGGGAGCACGGCGTGCTTCGGAAAAGGCGCGCCTCCATAGGTGCCGGTGCCGAGCAGCATCGACTCCCAGAAGCGATAGATCGTCGGCAGATGATGCAGCCAATCCACTTGCGCTACCTCGTTGAAGATCGGCGCAAGCAACTCGTCCTGATTCACCTTTTGGTAGAATGCATCCACGAGAGTTTTCACGTCTGCGGCACTCGCAATATCGGACAACGCATTCATCGCTCTTTGGAATACACCTCCTGAGCGTTCGCGAGCTTGATTAAAATCAAGCAGAGGCAAGAAAAAGCTGAGCGTCAGGCAATTCCGGGCGAGTTTCTTCAGGCTCAGCGATGGCTTCAAGTCGCGCACACGATGTCTGGAAAGAGCGCGCGCCAGCTCAACGGCTCCACCCGTGCGATCACTGCCGGACCGTGGAGACTTTCCGGCGCTGCATTGCCGATGGGCAGCGCCGGCGTTGTTGCGCTACCTTTTCGGCGCGTAGAATCCATGACCTTCGCCAAAATCGCCGCCGTCGTTCTCCTCGCACTTCAGCTCGGACACTCGCAAGTGCGCGCGGAAGAGAACGCAGAACCCGCTGCGCGCACCGTTGTCGAGAACGAGGGCAAGTTCTTCGAAATGGCGCAGGAACAAGGGACGCGCGCGGCGTTCCTGCACTTCCTAGCTCAGGATTCGATCGTATTCCAACCCGGTCCCGTGAATGGGAGAGAAGCTTGGACGAAGCGTCCGGAGGGAGGGATCTGGCTGACGTGGAAGCCGCTCTTCGTGGCTATGTCGCGCAGCGTCGATCTCGCCTACACAACCGGCCCGGCCGAATGGCGCCGGAAGAAGGAGGACGCGCCGTTTGGGTACGGGCAGTTCGTCTCGATTTGGCGGAAGCAGAAAGATGGCGCCTGGAAGGTAGCGCTCGATGTCGGCAGTGAAGTGCCCGGGGCATCGAAAGGCGGCAAAGCGCCGCCGCTTGAGATCTCCCTCAGTCCCGACGACATCATCGCAGCCGCGGACCAGCCCTCCGCGTTCAAGAAGCTGCGGGAAGCGGAGACGAAATTTACCGCCGCGGCAAAAAGTGATTCAACCGCCGCGTTGCTCGCCGCGAGTTCCACGACAGTGCGTGTGCATCGGGAAGGAGTGCTGCCCGCCTTGGGAAAAGAGGCCGCCGGTTTGATGTTGAGTGTGCGTAAGGGGAAGCTCGCGTTGGAACGCATGGGCGGCGGTGTCAGCCAGGCAGGCGATCTGGCCTATAGTTACGGAAGATACGCGCTCACCATCCCGCAGAAGACCGAGCACGGCCACTACCTGCAAATCTGGCGCACCGATAAGTACGGGTGGTGGCAGATCGCCCTCGACTACCAAACGCCCTCGCCACCGGAGCCGAAGCAACCCTCGAGCGCGTAGTTGTAGCCGGGGACGCTGCACCCGGCTGTTAGTTACTCACGCGCGGAATGCGGACAAAGCGGCGTCGCCACACACCCTCTCCACCGAGAAGCTGAAGTTTCATCGCAACGCTAAATAGCGAGCTTCTTCTCCAGGATCTCTCCGATCACTCCCGGATTGGCCTTGCCTCTCGACAGCTTCATCACTTGACCTTTAAGGAAGTTCATTGCGGCCGCATGGCCCGCACGGAAGTCAGCTGCCGGCTTCGGATTGGCCGCGATCACCTGGTCGCATAACGCCTCGATCGTTGCGGCGTCGCTGAGCTGCTCGAGACCTTTCTCTTGCACGACCGCGCGCGCAGATTTCCCGCTCGCGAACATCTCCGCGAAAACTTCCTTGCCTTGTTTCCCGCTGATCCGACCGGCGTCGATCAGGTTCACCAACTCGTCGAGCGCCTCCGCCGGAATGGGACAAACGGCAATTGTGCGCACCGATCCTGCGAGCGCATTCTGGAGATCGTTTAGGATCCAGTTCGCGATGTTCTTCGGTTTGCGCGCATCTTTCGCGGCCGCTTCGAAGTAGCCCGCCAGCTCGAGATCGTTCGCGAGAATGCCGGCATCGTATGCGCTGATCCCGTATTGCTGCACAAAACGGGTGCGTTTTGCCTGCGGCAACTCCGGCAGACGCGCCCGTGCTTCTTCCAACAAGGTTTGGGTTTTTACCGGTACTAGATCTGGATCTGGAAAATAGCGGTAGTCGTGCGCGAACTCTTTGGTTCGCATCACGAATGTCTGGCCGGCCTCGTCGTTCCAGCCGCGCGTTTGCTGGTGCAGCGTTTCGCCCCGGGCGAGGGCCGCGCTCTGCCGCTGGATCTCGTAAGCCAGCGCGCGCCGTACACCGCTGATCGAATTCATGTTCTTGATTTCGATCTTTGCGCCAAGCTCCTGTTCCGCGCTCGCGCGCACGGAGACGTTGCAATCGCAACGCAGCTGCCCTTTTTCCATATCTGCGTCGCTTACGCCGGCGTAGATCAGCATCTGTTTAAGCGCGGTCAGGAAGGCAGAAGCTTCCTCGGGCGAATTGATCTCGGGCTGCGTCACGAGCTCCATCAAGGGGGTGCCAGCGCGGTTGAAATCGATGCCGCTGCTGTTTTCAAGATGAAAACTCTTCGCTACGTCTTCCTCGAGATGGATCCGCACGAGCGCGACCTGCTTGTCGGCGGTCGCGATCTTTTTCTGGGCGTCTTTCGGATAGGCAAGATCGTGCAACGGAACCCGGCCGTTCGCGCAGAGTGGCTGATCGTATTGCGTGATCTGATAGTTCTTCGCCACGTCCGGGTAGAAGTAATTCTTCCGGTCGAATTTGCTGATCGCCGGAATCTCACAGCCGAGCATCAATCCCGTCAGCACTGTCATCCGCAGCGCCTCGTGATTCATCACCGGCAGGGCGCCGGGCAATCCGAGGCAAATCGGACAGGTATGCGAATTCGGAGCCGCCCCGAATTCCACCGAGCACGCGCAGAACATCTTCGAGCGCGTTTTCAGCTGGACGTGAACTTCGAGACCGATGGAGGTCAGATACATGCGGGCGGGAGAAGCAGTCGGGACATAGATGAACACAGATGAAACACAGATTCAAAAAAGAAGAGCGCTTCTGAACTCCTCATCTGCGTGAATCTGTGTTCATCTGTGGCGAATCC
>JACCTI010000254.1 GCA_013812515.1 Chthoniobacterales bacterium | reverse complement strand
GCGCTCGCGACCACGCGTGCAAATCCGTCGCGCATTGCTGGCCCGGCGGGCGCAGTCGTGTTCGCACTTCTCGCTGCCTGGACCTCCCAATATCTCACGCACCCGCTGCTTTGGTGGGGGCTCGGCGGCTACATCGTTTTTGCGCTGATCCACTCCGGGTTTAGCGTCTGGCCGGCGCGTGCCGAGACCAAAGCTGCGAGCACGAAATGGCAGGCCCTCGTTCCACTGCTCGCGCTCGTGCTTCTGTTCATTTGTGTCTGGAACGGGGAAACGTCGTTCGCGGTCTGGACATGCGTGCTCTTGATCGATCTGCTGGCAGTAGGGACCGCGTGGTCCGTCCGGTCTGTGCTGGCGCTCCTGGTTGCTCTCATCGCCACGCTCATTACGGCGGCGCTCTGGATTTTCACCCCGCCACCGGTTGAAGAAGGAATCGTCGGGATTCTGACAGTGGTCGGCGGCTTCGGTATCTTCTTCTCCGTCGCGGCGAGTCTCCTGATGCGGCGACTCGCGAACGGTGTGGGAGACACTCGCCGGAATGTTCCGGCGCTCGCCGCTGCGATGCCGTTCATCCTTCTCATGATGGTGGTCGCGAAACTTCCGGTGCCGGAGCCGAGCGCTGTTTTCGCCGTTGCGCTGCTTATGACGGTGGTCCTGCTTGCGCTCGGGATTCTGGGGCGGACGAGCTCGATCGCAGCCGTCGGCCTGGCGTTCACCTGGGTGCTCGAGCGTGAATGGCACACAATGCATTTCTCCAGTGCGCACGCCGTTCTGCCGCTGGCGTGGTACATAGTCTTCGGCTTGCTCTTTATCGCGTTTCCGTTTTTCGCGCGAGAAGAGCGAAATCCGATCGCCTGGGCGGTCGGCGCGGTTTCTGGGCTTCTGCACTTTCTGCTGATCTACGAAGTTGTCGCCGCCTCGTATCCGGCCTTCCGGAATGGTTTGCTGCCGGCGCTCTTCGCTCTGCCGTTTGCTTGCGGTGTTTACTATCTCGTCCGCAAGCGCGGCGTCCTTCCGAGCTCCGGCGACGCGCGGCTCGCCTGGCAGGGCGGCGCGGTGTTACTTTTCGTCAGCCTCATCTTCCCGATCCAGTTTCAACGTGAGTGGATCACGCTCGGGTGGGCTGTGGAAGGGCTGGCGCTGCTCGCGCTTTTTCGCCTGGTCCCAAACGCCGGTTTACGCCTCGCCGGGGCGGCGTTGCTCTCGGTTGCATTCGTTAGGCTGGCGTTGAACCCGGCGGTTTTCGAATATCATCGCCGCGCCGGGACCCGGATCTGGAATTGGTACCTGTACGCTTACGGGATCGCGAGTCTCTGCTCGTTAGGCGGCGCGATGCTTGTGCAGGATTTCCGCGCGACCGAACTGGCGCGCCTTATCCCGCGTTTGCTCTACACGCTGGGCGCGATTCTCGCCTTCCTGCTCCTGAACATCGAGATCGCCGACTACTTCTCGATCGGGCCGACTCTGACCTTTTCGTTCTCGGGCAATTTCGCGCGCGACATGACTTATTCAATCGCGTGGGCGCTCTTCGCCTTCGCTCTCCTGCTCATCGGGATGAAACAGAAGATGCGCTATGTCCGCTACGCTGGGCTCGCGCTCCTCCTCATTACGCTGCTCAAGTTGTTCCTGCATGATCTCGGGAGCTTGAGTCAGCTCTACCGAATCGGCGCGTTCATCGGCGTCGCACTCATTTTGATCGTCGCCTCGTTTGTTTATCAGCACTTCCTCGCGCCGGCCGCGAGTGCAGAGAAGAGCTGAAGGCAGTTGCTACTTCAGGCTGCCTTTTTCGACATACCATTTCAGGAACTCCGGCATGAGACGGCCGGCTTTGATCAGCGGATCGTTGCTGATCCACTCCCGCGCTTGATCGACCGACTCTGTCGTCAAGATGAAGATACCGCGGACGTTGCGACCGGTGAAATCCTCCGTCGGGCCCGCCTTCAGCAATTTCCCTGCGTCGGCCAAAGTCCGCATGTTTGACATGTGGCCTTCCTGCAGTTTCTCCAGCTGGTCTTTCGGCAGATCCGGGGCGTCGGGCGGCCTAACGAGTAGAACGACCATGAATTTGTCGAACTCAAATTTCGCTTTCCCGGCTGGCGTTTCCGCAGTCGGTGAAGGGACTGGTGATTGCGCAGTTGCGGCTCCGGAGAAGCCGAGGAACGCGGT
>JACCTI010000204.1 GCA_013812515.1 Chthoniobacterales bacterium | reverse complement strand
TCTGACGTCAGCAAGATGATCAAGGATCACGAGGTCAAACTCGTGGATTTCAAGTTCACCGATCTGCCCGGAAGCTGGCAGCACTTTACGACCACGCTGACTGAGTACAGCGAGGACATTTTCACCGAGGGCCTTGGCTTTGACGGCTCGAGCATTCGCGGCTGGCGCGCGATCAACGCCAGCGACATGCTCGTGATCCCGGACCCGACCACCGCATGGATCGACGTCTTCAATGCCGAGCCGACGATCAGTTTAATCTGCACGATCGTCGACCCGATCACGCGCGAGCCGTACGACCGCGATCCGCGCGGCGTCGCGGAAAAAGCGGAAGCCTATCTGCAGAGCACCGGCATCGCGGACGTGGCTTCGTTCGGGCCGGAGGCCGAGTTCTTCATCTTTGACGAGGTGCGCTTCAACTACAGCGGCAACTCCTCCTTTCACCTCGTCGATAGCGCGGAGGGCCATTGGAACAGCGGTAAGGAAGAGTTCCCGAACCTCGGCTACAAAATTCGCGCGAAGGAAGGTTACTTCCCGGTTTCGCCCGCGGACACGCAGCAGGACATCCGCAACGAAATGTGCCTCGAGCTCGAACGCGCCGGCATTCCCATCGAGCGCCAGCATCACGAGGTCGCCACGGCCGGGCAGGCCGAGATCGACATCCGCTTCGCGCCGATGAAGCAGATGGGCGACTACATGCAGTACTACAAATACATCGTCCGCAACGTCGCCCGGCGGCACAACAAGACGGTCACCTTCATGCCGAAGCCGCTTTTCGGCGATAACGGCTCCGGCATGCACACCCACATGTCGCTCTGGAAGGAAGGCAAACCACTCTTCGCTGGCAACGGCTACGCTGGTTTAAGCGAGATGGCGCTCTTCTTCATCGGCGGCATTCTGCGCCACGCGCCCGCTCTCACCTGCATCACCAATCCGACCACGAACAGTTACAAGCGCCTCGTGCCTGGCTTCGAGGCGCCTGTCAATCTCGCCTACTCCGCGCGGAATCGTTCCGCCGCCATCCGCATCCCCACCTATTCCGCAAATCCCAAGTCGAAGCGGATTGAATTCCGAACCCCGGACCCCTCCGCGAATCCCTACGTCGCCTTTTCCGCACTCTTGCTCGCCGGTCTCGATGGAATTCAGAACCGCATCGACCCCGGCGACCCGCTCGACAAAAATCTTTACGAGCTCCCGCCCGAAGAACTCGCGGAAGTGCCCAGCGTGCCCGATTCACTCAGCGGCGCGATCCACGCGCTCGAAGCCGACCATTCCTTCCTGCTCAAAGGCGATGTCTTCAACACCGACTTCATCGTGAACTGGGTCGAGATGAAACAAAAGGAATACGACGCCCTGCGGCTCCGTCCCCATCCCTACGAGTTCGCGATGTATTTCGATGTTTGATCAAGTACCAGCTTTGCCTTGGATTTTGGGGGCAACATCGTTGGATCAGGCGATGGGATAAGCTAGTTATCTTTCGTTAGGCTTCAATGCCGTCAGTGCTCCTGCTGTCGTGTGCTGCTCTTCGTTGAATGCGGCAAGAAAACCGCTCACCGGGTTGAAACGGCGCGCGGCTCCAAACGTCTCCTTAGCTACACCAGCGTGGGCGGCTGTCGTTCGAGTGCCCATTGCTGCCGTTCCCGTTTAAGCAAACGACCGGCTCACCGAGAGCTGATACGTCGCCGGAGCGACGGGTTGCGCGGACTTCGCGTTCCCGACGAGCGGCACCTTAAACTGGATCGGCTCACTCGCTCTTCCCTGCGCACTGCCATTCACCGCTTGCACGATGATCTTGGGCCCGTCTGCCCGGCAGCACGTCCTTGATCATCCCGATCGGCGGAACCGAACGCGCGGCAGTAGATGACGCGCGTGTCGATGAGGAAGCTTGGCTAGGATAAGCTAGCTTTTCTGGGTCTTGTTGCGCCAACACTGCGTTCGGACATTTCCCAAGGGTGATTGCTCGAATCGAGTCAATCCCCGGGTCGGGCTGAACCGCTGGCGGAGCATCTAGTCAACACCAAGGCCAAAGGGATCGGCGCGCGCGATGAAGCGGTGTGTTCGCGTTTTTCTCAAACCGGCTCGGCTGCCTAGGCTCCCTGCTGGTCTCTGTGGTCGGGACTGTGTTGTTGATTGTGCTGATGCGCGGATGCAGCGGGTCGCACTGGTAAGCTTAAATCGAGCGAGCTAGCGGAGGTAGCGTCGCGCGTAATCATCGCGGGCACCGCAACTTATTGACGGCCAATTGAGCAACCGGGCACGTTTAAGCCGAGATGAAACCTAACAACAAATTACGTCTACTCGCCGCTTGCTGCGTTGCGCTCGCCTTCTCACCGATGGTGATTTCAGCCCAGACTACCCCGGCAAGAACCACCACCACAACAACCGATGATCGCCAGGATCGCGACCATGATTACGGCTGGATCGGCCTGCTGGGCTTGCTCGGTCTCGGCGGCCTGATGCGCAAAAAAGACGACCGTTACGACACCACCGCAGGACGGACCGACGTCCGGCGCTGAGCCGCCGTGCCAGAGAGCGTCAATCTCTCCGATGCTCTGAAACGGCTAGGGGCGATCTCCCCGAGATGGGTAGATCGCCCCAAAGCGTCGCGCCTCGCACCGGAAACCCACCTTCAGCGGGACTCGTCGCGCTCGAGTGGCTTTCGATTGCCCTTTCCCCAGCTTCCGATTAAAACCGGCTCATGTCAGCTGCGTCGCAGCCCGCCTCCTCCTGCCGGAATCGGAATAGACATCTCCCGAACACCCTTCATTGCGTTATTACGAGGTCTAATTTAGGCGCTATGCACCGCACGCTAATTGTCTTGGCTCTTCTATCGGCCGGGCTTGGGAGTCTAAGAGCAGAGACACAAGCGTCATCACCCAAGAAGAGAACGACTGCCATCTACGCTCCAGGGCCGATTTATCCGATGGAAGTCGGAGGCCGCCATCTAACCGGGACGGGAGTCTTTGCCATGCACGTCCGCGCCGATGGCACCGTTTCATCGTCCGCAACTTCATTGATTCCGACAACAGCTTCTTAGATCGTTGGGATTTATGCGGCCTATGACACGAATACGCTTAGCAGGAGATGCGGCGACGCGCCCCGCTTCGATGCGTAGCTTTCGTGTAAGTCAGTTCGTCGAGCTTGCAGCGACGCGCGCTCTCAGGCGCGGTCGCTGATCTTGTGTCTCCTGTATTTACGCTTTAACGGAATAGCGTCATGAAAGTAGATGAGTTTCGCGGTATCGCACTCAGCATGGCTGAAGCATCTGAGAGCGCCCATATGGGCCATCCTGATTTCCGAGTCGGGGGAAAGATTTTCGCTACGCTCGGGTATCCAGATGAGCGATTCGGCGTCGTTATGCTTGCACCTGAAGAGCAAGCGAAACTTCTTCGCGCACATCCAGGGATCTTCACCCCTGCAAAGGGCGCTTGGGGACGGCGCGGCAGCACACACGTCCGTCTCGACGCGGTGAGTGCGTCCACCCTCCGAACGGCCATGGCCGCAGCTTGGCGCAGACGAGCACCAAAGCGCCTGATCAAGCGGCATGATTGAGGAGTGATACACGCCCGCTCCCGAGACTCAATGAGGCGATGCAGCTAGCTCCGAAAGCTTTCGCGAGCAGGTCGGCTGGCGGCTCCGAGTTCCACTTTGCGATGACTTCCACACGTAACCTGCAGCCACGCGCGCCCTACACCGGTCGCTGATCTTGTGTCTCGTTAGGCGGTAACAACACGTGCGAGAAAGACGACGATACTCAGCCTCTGCCTGGCCATCCTATCGCGTTACGCGGCAGCGGCGGAACCTGGCCTGATTAGCTGGCTCGCCGGTGGTCCACCACGGTGCAAGCACCGCGATGCGTCGCCGCTGATCTGATGTCTCGTTAGGCGACGCACTCTCATGATCGGGTATTATCGTCAGTTCGCCTTTATCAGCTCTGTCTTGGCGGGTTTTGCATTCGCTTTTTACGGGACGCTGCTAGTCGTTTCAGAACCGAATCGGATTGCGAGCTGGGCTGTCACACTGTGGCACCGCGCCGTGTCGCCCTGGCACTGGACCGCTTCGGCGAAGACCCATCGCGGTTGAATGAGGTGACGATCAGCCTTGGGAGCTTCGCCATAAAGTTTGTCAACGCAGTGGCTAATTTTGTTCTCGTTATTGCTCCGCCGGCATGGCTATAATAGAGGTTCATATGACTCCGCGACGTTGTCTGATCGGCGCAACAGCTGCACTAACCTTTGCCATCGCAAACACGAGCGCGGCGAGCGCGCTCGACCCGCTGGCGCCCCGCGACTCGTGGGGGTTGTTTCATCAAACCCCGATCCTGCGGGCCGTGAATTTCGCACCACGCGAATCGTGGCGGTACTTCTATTATTCGCATTCGGGAAGAACGCTTTCGGGTGATGCGGCCTACATCGGAGCCGTGCAAACAGCGCTGCAACGCAACGGTTACTACTGCGGGCCGATTAACGGCTTTTTCACACCCGCAGTGAGCGAAGCGATCGCACGCATGCAGAAGAACCATTCGCTGCGCGTGACCGGGACGCTTACGCTCTCCGTGCGGCGGGCGCTCTTTCTGCCGTAGCGGAACGACATTCGATCGGGCTGAGGCGCCGGAGCAAGCTGTGAATTCTCTTGCAAGTTCAATGCATGGGTTGACCTTGGCGGCAAGATGATGATGTACCTCGCCTTTATGAACGTGGGTGGTCAGGAGCTGATTCTTCTTCTGATCATTGTCCTCGTCCTCTTCGGGGCAAAGAAATTGCCCGAGCTCGCGCGCGGGATGGGTCAGGCGATTCGCGAGTTCCAAAAGGCAAAGGATGAGTTCAGCGATGAACTTCATTCCTCAGGCCGCACAGACAAGGCGACGACCGAAGTCCGCAGCGCGCCGGCCACTATTCCGACCGCTCCAAGAATCGAGAACGCCGCCCCCAACCCCGTAGTGCGGCCGGAATCGCGCGCGACGGTTGAGCCGGGCAGCGCCGCTGACCGCGTGTAGTTCCCGTCTGCCCAGCTTCGGCCGCAACTCTCGCGGCGATTTGACGTTCCTCTGACGCTGCGACACCTTCGCGCCGCGCACCCGCGGCTTAAGGGCGCTGCGATTCATTCATGAGCGAACCCGATCTCCGCACCCGCATCAAAGAAATGCTCGTGAACAATCTGATGCTGCAAACCACGGCAGATCACATTGGAGACGAGATGCCGTTATTCGGTCCAGGTGGGCTCGGGCTGGATTCGATTGATGCCCTCGAATTGGTGGTCAGCATGGAAAAGACATTTGGAGTGGGGGTGCCGAATTCCGAGGTGGCGGGGAAAGCGCTCCGCAACGTGAATACCATCTACGATTACATCGTGGAGAGGCAGAATAACGCCCCAGAAAAATAGGCGTGCGGAGAGTGGCGCTGTTTACAGTTAGAGCGTGAGCGCCCAGGTTGTATTTGATAGCGACCTGCTACTGGACGAACCCGGTCGAAGCACCCGTCTGATCCGCCAATTCTACTTCAAGGAACTAGACCACGTGCAGGCACTACTTCGAGAAAGTGGATTATTTCCGATGAGCGGCAGGGCGACGCGTCACCGAAGGCTCAGGTTGCCATACAATCTTTTCGTCCGCGACATCGCATGGGCTGCCTCATCGCCGCGTTTGACTTCGGTAGATGGAAACGCGCCGGCACAAATACTCACCGGCGCTCAGCGTGGTGATGTCGTGCTGGCCGCGGCTTACCGGCTTCCGGTGGGGGAAGTATCTGTCGCGGCAAGATTTATCGCATCGATCAGCTGTCGGAAGCGCCCGAACGATCGCCGATGCGGCGTAACAATGAGACGGGGAAGATCCCAGATCGCCGGTTCGTTCTTCTCCTGCCGAAGTGCGCTGCCTTGCACGATGTTTCCAGTGCGAATGACATCCGCGAACTCCTCGTTCAAGGCAGCGACTGCTGACAGTGGGAGCGGCTGCGAAAGTCGGATGACCAACTGCTCGCCAACCCAGCGGGCTGAGTGGTAGACGCGGTAGAATTGCGTGATCTCCTGCACGGCCTCTTCCGCCGTGTGAACGATCTTGAAAAGATTGAAATCTTCCTCGTCGACAAAGCCGAATGTGTAGAGGTGGTTCGTGACAAACTTGAGCCACATTTCCCAGTAGCTGCCGTTCGGCGCGTCCACGAGGACGATCGGGATGATGCGCGCCTTGCCGGTTTGCATTAGCGTGAGCACCTCGAACCCCTCGTCCATCGTCCCGAATCCTCCGGGAAAAAGCGCGAGGGCGTGCGTCTCCTTCACGAAATTCAATTTGCGGGTGAAGAAATAGTTGAAGTTAATCAGCTTCGGATCCCCCTCGATCGTTTCATTAGCCCGAGGTTCGAAGGGCAAGCGGATTTTAAGCCCAAAGCTATGCGCCCGGCCGGCGCCGTGTTGCGCCGCGCCCATGATCCCATCGCCCCCGCCGGTGATGACCATGTAATTCTGCGCCACCATCTTACGCCCGAAGTCTTCGGCCACGTGATACTCGGGCGCGGTTGGCAGCGTTCGCGCCGAGCCGAAGACACAGACCTTCCGAAACTCGCGATAATTCGCGAAGACTTTCGCCGCATAACGCATTTCCTTGAGCGAGCGGTTCATTAGCTTGAGGTCCGCCGTGCTCATGCGGTCACGCGCCATCTTGAGCGCAGTCATGATGATCTCTTCCACCAACTCCGGCGACTTCTCGGCGCCCCAATCAGCAACGAGCTGACGAATGCGCTGGTCCCACTCGGGTCCGAGCGACGATTGCCGGCGCGTCGGTTGCGCGTGCGTGATGCCTGCCGTGAAATCTTCCACCCTGCTTAGTTTCAGCGGGAACCGCGCCTGCGCACAGGAAACTTTTACGCCACAAGAGCGGCGAGGATACGATCCATGTAGCGAATCGGGAGCGAGTAGTGGCCGGCATTTTCCACGATATTTAGTCGGCAATTTGGCAGGCGCTCGCTGAGCTCTTCCGAATATTTGTAAGAGAACGTCCGATCTTTCGTGCCATGCCAGAGGTGAACCGGCACCCGTATCTCTTCCAAGGGAAATCCCCACGGCTGGGAGTAGATCTCTCCGTCGGCCATGACCCCCGCGGCTGATCCGCGCCAGGCGCAGCGTGCGCTTTCGAAGCAGGACTCGAACGCCGCCGAGTCACGCAGGACATCGGCGTCACCGGGCGGCAGCAATTTCAAAAGCAAAGGCCGTAAGCGAATTGGAGGCTGGAAAGAGGCGAAAGGACGTGCCACGGAGAACAACTTTCGAGCGAGCGCCGGCTCCTTTGCATGCACTGCGAGCATCCATCGATAGAGCCGGAGCAAGCCAGCGTGATTCGGGAGCTCCGAGATTGGCGGCACACCACTGACAACCGCGGTGGACACGATTCGCTCCGGCATCGCCCAGGCGGAGACGTACGCGTAGGGCGCGCCGCCGGAAACGGCGAGAACGCGGAATCTCCCCAGCGACAATTTCGTCGCGAGCCTGCGCATCACCTTGGGCCATTCAGCGAGCGTTCGGTTCGGGCGAAACGTGGAGCCGTTGATGCCCGGCCGATCAGGCGAAATTATGCGCACGCCGAGCTTGCGGGCGGCAGCGTCTGTGAGCTGGGCCATTGAGCGCGAGCTGGGCCATCCGTGGCAGAAGATCACAGGCACTCCCGCCGCATCGCCGTACTCATCGTACGCGATCTGGCCGCCGTCAGCCAGATCGAGGAAGCCCCCGCGGACGCGCATTCCCTTCATCCGAAGCGCGGCCCAAAGGTGCTCTGGGGTAAAGGGCAAACCGCGTTAATCATTCGTGGCCATGCGCACACTCGGCATCCTCATTTCGTATTACTTATTATGAACGAGTATTCGCAGCCCGGCTTCGGCAAGATTTCTGTCCATGGTAATGGCATGGGCGCACCGACTCCTGAGTTGGTCGAAAAACGCGCTCGCGAGATCGCGCTGATCAACGAACGCCAGCCGGAGGAGTTCACCGATGCCGATTGGGAACAGGCCCGGCGCGAGTTGCTCGGCACTGAAACCATCGCAGCAGCGGATGATGTCGATGAAGTGGTCGACCACCTGAGTGAGCGTGATGAAGTCCCAGGTGATTCCGGGCACCGCGCACCGCGCGCGGGATTCGAGGACGACGAGATGCTCGGCGAACAGCTCGTCACCGGCGGCTTGGAGGAAGCGGCGCACGACCAGATGGTGGAAGCTGCGCGGGAAGATCAGGACCAGGAAGGCTGATCAGTGAACAGAGCCGACGCGATCGCGACGGAACCGCCGGGAGCGCAACACGTTCCCGGCTCCGCCCGAATCAGCAGCGCTAATTTGATCGCACGCTTCCGCAAGGTGCGTGATTTTTCAGTCCGGCTCTGCCGCGGGCTGCAGCCGGAAGATTACGTCGTGCAATCCATGCCGGACGTCAGTCCCACCAAGTGGCATCTCGCACACACGACGTGGTTCTTCGAAACGTTCGTGGTCAAGGTTTGGGACCAGCGCTACCGCTCGGAGATTCCGCAGTACGCCTATCTCTTTAATTCCTACTACAACGCCGCGGGTGACATGCACCGGCGCGATCTGCGCGGTCTGATCTCGCGACCAACGGTGCAGGAGACTTACCGCTTTCGCGAGTCGATTGACCAAGCGGTGTTCAAGCTGCTGAAGAATGCGGACGAAACTCTCCTCGCGGAGATCGAACCTGTGCTGACGCTCGGGATTCAACACGAGCAGCAGCACCAGGAATTGCTCGTGACCGATATCAAGCACGTCTTTGCGCAAAACCCGCTCTATCCGATTTTTGAAGAGGCGAAATTCATCAGCGATGGACAAAAGATCGGCCCGCCTCACTTTGTCGACTTCGATGAAGCAATGGTCGAGGCCGGTTTTCGCGGTCCCGGTTTCTCCTACGACAATGAAGGGCCGCGGCATCGCGTCTTGGTCGGCCCCTTTGCCCTCGCCACACGACCGGTCACGAACGGAGAGTATCTCGCCTTCATCGAAGCCGGCGGTTACACGCGCTCGGCATTTTGGCTCTCGTTAGGCTGGACCACGGTGCAGGAGCAACGCTGGCAGGCGCCGCTCTACTGGGTAAAGCGCGACGGACAATGGTGGACCTTTACCCTGTCCGGTTTCCGGCCGGTTGAAGAATCGGAACCGGTCACGCACATCAGCTATTTCGAAGCCGACGCGTATGCGAACTGGGATGGCGCGCGGCTGCCGACGGAATTTGAATGGGAACGTGCCAGTGCTGATTTGCCGATCGAAGGAAACTTCGTCGACACGAGCCGCTTTCATCCCGGAGCCGCGCCTGAACCGAACGGCACCGGCTTGCAGCAGATGTTCGGTGACGTTTGGGAATGGACGCGCAGCGCGTATCTGCCGTATCCGGGTTACCGCGTCGCCCCGGGCGCGCTCGGCGAGTACAACGGGAAGTTCATGTGCAACCAGATGGTCTTGCGCGGCGGATCGTGTGCGACCTCGCGTGACCATGTTCGGCCCACGTATCGCAATTTCTTCCCACCGGAAAAACGCTGGCAGTTCACCGGCATTCGGCTGGCGCGCGATACGGCATGACGCCGCGTTCGCGCGCGATTGCGGTGCTCGATCTGGAGCCCGCCGCCTCGGACTTTCTGGCCGAAGCGCTCGCGGGTCTGTCGAGCACTCCGCCTGCTCTGCCGAGCAAATTTTTCTACGACGAACGCGGTTCGGACTTGTTCCAGCGAATTTGCGAACTGCCGGAGTATTACCTCACGCGCACGGAAACGGAGATTCTGCGTCAGTCCGGCGCTGAGATGGCCGCGTCCGTCGGTGAGAATGCGGAGCTGGTGGGTTTCGGCACGGGCGCGGGGATCAAGACACGCCTGTTGCTCCAGGAGCTGGACAATCCGATTGCATATGTGCCGGTCGATATCTCGAAGCAGCGCTTAATCGACTCCGCGACGGCTTTGCAGGCCGCGATGCCGTCGCTCGAGGTCCTGCCGGTTTGCGCGGATTACATGCAGCCGCTGCGCTTGCCGACGCCGTCCCAAAAACCGGATCACGTGGCCGTCTATTTCCCCGGCTCGACTATCGGCAATCTGGAGCCAGCGACCGCGGAGACTTTTCTCGAGCGCGTCGGCCGGCTGTGTGGAAAAAGCGGCGGCCTCATCATCGGCGTCGATCTTCAGAAAGCACCCGAAATCATCGAAGCTGCCTACAACGACAGCTCCGGCGTGACCGCGGCGTTCAATCTGAATCTACTCGTTAGGGCGAATTGCGAGCTGGGCGCCGACTTCGAGCTTTCCTGTTGGAGACACCGCGCGATCTACAACCAGCAAGCCGGGCGGATCGAGATGCACCTGATCAGCGACGGCGAACAGCGCGTTCACCTGGCTGGGCGGGAGTTTCGCTTCGCCCCCGGCGAGAAAATCGTGACGGAGTTTTCCTATAAGCACACACAGGCGGGTTTCACGGCCCTGGCTGCGCGTGCCGGTTTCCGGCTTTCACGCACGTGGACGGACCCGCAGCAGTTGTTTGCCGTTTTCCATTTTGTGGTGGCAGACTAACCGCGCGTGAGCGCGCTGGTTCAACTCTTCGACGTGAGCAAAAGCTACCGCGGTGCGGCTGCGCTTCATCCCACCGATCTCACGTTCGAGCGCGGCAAAAGTACGGTCCTGATCGGCCCGAGCGGCTGCGGCAAATCCACTCTGCTGCGCCTGATCATTCACCTTCTCGAACCAGAAAGCGGCCGGATCGAATTTGATGGCGCCACGATCTCCGCCGGGAGCATCACGCCGCTTCGCCACCGCATCGGGTATGTCATTCAGGACGGCGGCCTGTTCCCTCATTTGACGGCGCGCGACAACGTCCTCCTGCTCGCGCGACATCTCGGTAAATCTGAAGGCGAATTGCACCGGCGAATCGACGAGCTGGCTTCGCTTACCCGTTTTCCTCCGAACGCATTGAGTCGCTATCCGGTAGAGCTTTCCGGCGGCCAGCGTCAACGTGTGAGTCTCATGCGCGCGCTCGCCTTGTCCCCGGAGCTTCTCTTGCTCGACGAACCACTCGGCGCGCTGGATCCTCTAGTGCGCGCCGCGTTGCAAAAAGATTTGAAGCAAATATTCCACGAGCTGGAGCAGACCGCCATCCTCGTGACCCACGATCTGGCCGAGGCAGCATATCTGGGGCACAAGCTCGTGCTGATGAACGAAGGCCGCGTCGTCCAGCAAGGCACCCTCACCGATTTGCGAGATCGGCCGGCGAACGAATTCGTAACGGAATTCATCAACGCGCAGCGCAGTCTCGCCTTCACATGAACCGGCTCGGGCTTGTCATCGTTCTCGGGCTGGCTCTCGTTAGACCGGCGCAGGCCGAGAGTCTCGTCGTTGGTTCGAAGAAGTTCACCGAATCGTACGTGCTCGCAGAGATCGCGCAGCACGCGCTTCGCTCGGCCGGTTTTCCATCCGAGCACCGTCAGGGAATGGGTGGAACGATCATTCTTTGGGAGGCATTACGCACCGGGCAGATCAACCTCTATCCCGAATACACCGGCACGATCGCTGAAGAGATTCTGAAAAATCCAAACCTCCGTTCGCCGGAGGCCATGCGCGCGGAGCTCGCAAGGTCAGGTGTCGGAATGTCGGACGAGCTTGGCTTCAACAACACCTATGCGCTGGTCATGCGGCGCGACGCGGCCGCGACCGCTCGCATTCGCACCATTAGTGACCTGCGTGCTCATGGGGAAGTGAAGTTCGGACTGACGCACGAATTCATAAGTCGGCGCGACGGCTGGGCCCCGCTCGCAGTCCGCTACGGCCTCGCCCCGCGAGACGTGAAAGCAATCGACCACGGTCTCGGCTATGAAGCTCTGCGCAACGGCTCCATTGACGTGAAGGACGCCTACTCGACCGATGCGAGGATCGCGGAGAACGATCTCGTCGCACTCGAGGACGACCTCCGATTCTTTCCGCAATACAAAGCTGTCTTCCTCTATCGGCAGGCGCTGCCGGTCGGAGCGATCACTGCTCTCCAGCAGATGGGCGGTACGGTGGACGAGACGAAGATGATCCATCTAAACGTTGAAGCGGAACGAACGAAGGACTACACGCGCGCGGCCGAATCCTACTTCGGCAGCGCAGATGCCGGCACCTCGCGGCGCGAAACACTCGCGCACAAGGTTACACGCTGGAGCGCGCGGCATCTGCAACTCGCTGGCATCTCGCTTCTTCTCTCAGTCCTCGTCGGCGTGCCGCTTGGCATTGCGGCGAGTCGCGGCGGAGCAGTTGGGCACGCCATCCTTGCCTTCGCCAGCGCTGTGCAAACAATTCCGTCGCTCGCTTTGCTGGCACTGCTCGTGCCAGTGCCATTCTTCGGGATCAGCGCCCGGACCGCTATCGCAGCGCTCTTCCTCTATGGCCTGCT
>JACCTI010000181.1 GCA_013812515.1 Chthoniobacterales bacterium | reverse complement strand
AGGCAGCCGAATCGAACCGGATATCAACCAGGTAATTCGCGTAGGAAGCGAGCGCGTCGCGACCATCGCGAACAATGAGAACCGCGCGGTAGTTGGTCTCAAAGAGTTCTGTAGCCCAGGCATGGGTTTTGAAGACGAAAAGTTCTTTGCTCGCTTCGAGTTCTTCAAGCGCGAGGCGGATTTGCTCCGGTTGGCCGGTAGCGACCGCAGTCTTGAGGACGGGTGGGAGTTCCTTATGTCCTACCAGTTGATCAGCTCCCGCAGTGACGAGTACCTCGCTGGCATTGAACGCGGCGTAGGTGTTCACCCCATAAAGGTGATGCATGACTACACGGAAAAAAGTATTGCCACTTCTCCCGTACGACGTGATCCAAACAACCATGAGCCGACTACCAGAAAGCGAAGCAGAACGCCGCATCGCCGTCAATCACTTGCCAAATAAGAAGACGTTGTGGCAGTTTGCCGACAAGGCTCTGTCGCAGAAATCAAGGACTCCATTCCGCCGGCCAGGACTAGACCAAAGACAACTGTGGGCGAAGTAATGCTCGCCAGAAAAGTCAGCGTCGGGGTGGACACGCTTCCGTAGCGGACGGCGTCTTCCGACTGTTGCTGTTGCGCTGGGGCCGCAACGGAAATCTGCTTTGGTCCTGGCAGGTCACGCAGATCATTCCGGTGGCAATCGTCTGTGGGGTGCTGGCGATCATCGCAGCGTATGGGTTGGCGCCGCCCGCTGCTGTCGCGGCGGCGGCCGTCGCAGTCGCGACTCTGCCGCTCTGCGGCATTCCGGGACTTGCTACCGCGCCGGCACTTGCGAGTTGGTCGGGGATTGTTGCGTGCAGTTGCTTTCGAAACCGGCGTCCCCTCACCGCGGCAACCGCTTGGGCGAAGCGCCGCGGTGACCTTGATCCTGGCGGTCTTGTACTTGTGCGGGTAGAGGAGCAATGCCGGAGTAACGTTTTTCGAGCAGCCGCGTGCGGAGCTTAAAACTGCCGTGAGCTTGCGGCCCATGGCCTCGGGCCCGTTTCGTGGAACTGTGGCCGGCGACCGGCGCCCCCGCCGCAACAGTGCTGCTCGCGCGGCGGCTATCGCTCTGGGTTGGAGAGTCGCGCGAAACCAGAACGTCAGAGGTCGTGCGATCGCTATGTTGCTGTTTGCCAGCGGCGCGTTTTGTCTGGTCGGTTCATTCTCGCGACGGCGCGAACAGGGGACCAGTTTCGTCGATCGGTGCTTCCCCTTGCAACGCACTGTGGTGCGGCGTCCTTTTTCAGCGGCATAGCCTACGCCGCGGTCGCACAGCGAATCTAACGCGTTGAACGACAGGATGCTCTTCAGCCGTGCTACTGCGCTAGTGCCTAAATATTTGAAACGTGGCCTCCTTCAGCCTCTGCGACGCGATTGCGGCGAGATGTTCCTAACGAGAGAACTTCGATCACGCACGACGAAAAGTTCGAGCATGGTGATGTTTTTGCTTGTCCTCACGCCGTGCAATCTGCGAGACGTGCCCGAAGTGATCGCGCAACTGTAGGCGCTCTGTTGCTCAGCGCAGCAGGAGCAGCCGGCTTACAGATACAGGCCTTGAAACTAAAAAATTAAACATTCAAACTTGACTTCCATTAAGGAAACCAAAGAATGCGCGGAAATTAGCCGCAAAATTGAAAGGACGCAGATTCGACGATCGTGAGGCGGCGCTGCTACCTATACTGAGTCCCGGCTCCTGCAGCGCCGTGTAAGAAAGGCGCCGGGGCCCCGAGCGCGCGAAGTGTCGGTGCGAGACTTTAGCGATGCGCAGGTAAGCTCGTCCTCCTCCCTTCCCTTGGAGCGAGTCACCGCCGCATGGCTAGAGGAACGATCTGTTCTTTGTCTTGTCCGGATTTTTCACTACCTCTTTGTGCTTGGTTTGACTTTTCTTTACCGTTAGCGGGCGCGTCTCGGCGCTGCCGAGCTTTGCGCTGGGAATGGTATCGTTCCGGTTCAGTGCCTCGTGGATCTCATCCTAGGCATTGATGAACACCGCTCCTACGATTGGAGGGTGAAGTCCAAGTAAACTGCGAGTTAAACATCTCCTGATGACCAAAACTCTTCTCAAACTTTCCTGCCCGGACCGTGTAGGGCTGCTCTCGTGTTTGTCCGGTTGGGTCGCGCGGCATGGCGGGAATCTGCTCGAGGTCAATCAATTCACCGATGTCGAGGCGAGCTGGTTTTTCGCGCGGATGGAGATCGAGACGGAGACGCTGTCGTTGGATTTACCAGGTGTTCAAGCAGCGTTCGAGCCGATCGGAATTGAGCTGAAGGCGCAGTGGACGATACGTCCCGCAGAGAGCCGCATGAAAGTTGTCATCCTGGTGAGCAAACTGGGTCACTGCCTCGCCGATCTGCTATGGCGCTGGCGCTCGGGAGAGCTTGCGTTTGATATCCCGTGCGTGATTTCCAATCACGAGGATTTCCGTGAAATGGTGGAGCGGGAAAGGATCGAGTTCTTGTACATTCCCGTAGCCACCGGGAATAAAGAAGCCGCGCTTGCTGAAGTCACGGCCCGGCTCCGCAGCACAAATCCCGATCTGGTGGTGCTTGCCCGTTACATGCAGATCATTCCTCGGGCGGTTTGTGAGGAATTCGACGGCAGAATCATGAATATTCACCACTCCTTTTTGCCGTCCTTCACCGGAGCAAACCCGTACCAGCGGGCGTATGAACGAGGTGTGAAGCTCATCGGCGCGACGTGCCATTATGCTACCGCGGAGCTCGATGCGGGACCGATCATTGATCAGGAGGTTATGCGCGTCGATCACTTCCATTTACCCGCAGACCTGGTGCGGATCGGTCGCGATTGCGAACGGCTGGCACTTGCCCGGAGTCTACGATGGCACTTGAACGATCGCGTGCTGATCCACGGGAACAAATCGATCGTCTTCCGGGATTAACTGCTAAGCGAGGAGCTGTGCGCACCAGATTCAAAGCAGAGGCACCAATGTGGGATGCCTGAAAACCGTTGCCAGCTAGCGTTCAGCCTAAACCTACGTGAATTGAATCCAGGACGAACCGCAGATCGTCACCCAGCTTCGTGGCCGTGAGGCTGAGGGTTTTCTGGACAATAGCCTTGTTCAGGCGCGCACTTTGCTATTAGTTCCCACCCCGCGTGCTCCGTAGAAGGCAGAGTGGAGGAGCGGCTGAACTGAATGAATACTCTTTTCCTGAACGTGCGTTTTGAGGATCTCCCTGGTGGGTGTGAACTCGTGCCCGTGGCGGTAGAGATGGCTCCGGTCGTAAGAACGCAATCCGGAACAGCTCGGGTTCGCGACTAGCCTTCGGTTCACAAGCATCATGAGCGATATGATGACCTCAGCCCGCATCCTTTGGAGCGGCTTTGTCGCTTCTTCCCGGCAGTTCGCTGATCGACCTGCGATTGATGTCGCCGGACGCGAGGTGACATATGGCGATTTGGCGCAAAGGGCGATGCACCTCGCCGCTACGTTGCAGGCCCGGACACCGGCGGGTGGATCCCCACTCACAGCCGTTTTTGCTTATCGTTCGGAGACTGCCTACGCCGGGGTTCTTGGAGCGCTGATGGCCGGGAACGGATACGTACCCCTGAACCGAACTTTCCCGATCGACCGCACACGCTTGATGCTGCAGCGTTCGATGTGCCGATCCATGATCGTGGATCAAAATTCGGAAGCGCAGCTCGAAGGAATACTTTCGGAATTTAAAACGCCGTTGCTGCTCGTGTTTCCGCACCGCGCGGATGTGGCTGGATTGCGGGAGAAGTTCCCGATGCACACCATCGTAGGAGAGAATGAGCTTTTGAGCGCCCAGGAATGGCGACGGAGAGAGGTCTCCCCAAATTCGATTGCGTATCTCCTTTTTACCTCCGGCAGCACTGGCCAGCCGAAAGGGGTGATGGTGTCTCACGCTAACGTCCTTCACTACGTCGATTATGTTTCGCGACGTTATGAGTTCACGAAAGACGACCGTGTTTCACAAACGTTCGACCTGACGTTCGACTTGTCAGCGCACGACCTCTTTGTGGCCTGGGAAAACGGCGCTTGCGTCTGTTGCCCCACTCAGAAGCAGATGATCAAACCGGGTGCTTTTATCAATGATGCGCGCTTGACGGTGTGGTTCTCTGTTCCGTCGACTGCGGTATTCATGCGCCGCTTTGGGGTGCTGAAGGCAGACGCGTATCCCAAATTACGGCTCAGCCTGTTTTGTGGCGAGGCGTTGCCGGTGGAAATCGCGCGACAGTGGGCATTGGCAGCTCCGAACTCCGTGATCGAGAACATATACGGTCCGACGGAGCTGACGATTGCCTGTACCGCGTATCGCTGGAACAATGTCAGTTCACCGGGAGAAAGCGAACAGGGCGTGGTTCCGATAGGGGAACCATTTGATGGAATGCGAGCTTTGATAGTTGATGATCAGTTACAGCAGGTCGCCAAAGGTGCAGATGGCGAGCTGGTGATGACGGGGCCGCAGCTCAGTCTGGGTTACTGGCAGGATGAAGCGAAAACAAGCCGGGCGTTCGTCCGTCTTCCAGGAGAAAATGCTACCTTTTACCGGACGGGAGATCGAGTCCGCCGGCCGGAGGCGGGCAGACCGTTCGTCTACCTGGGGCGACTTGACAGTCAAATCAAAATCCTCGGGCACAGAGTTGAACTCGGCGAGGTGGAAGCGACTGTCCGGGACGCATCGGGCATTGACGGAGTCGTAGCGGTGGGATGGCCGCCGACGAGCAGTGGCGCGGACGCGATCGAACTATTCCTCCAGACCGATAGTTTCGACACGAAAGGTTTGTTGGAAGATTTAAGAACGAGATTGCCTCTCTACATGGTTCCCAGGAACGTGCATGTCCTGAGCCGCTTTCCGCTCAATGCTAATGGGAAGTTCGACCGCGGAGCGTTGCTGAAGACGCTGGAGGAGACGAAATCCGCCTCCTGAAGCTTGCGGCGATTTTCTGGCCAAACCGTCGAAGGGGCCACTTCTTCATTCTTTTGGACAACGGACATTCGTGAGCGAATTACTTTTCGATTTTACTCGAGACGGAGTTTACCTCTCGGATTGCACGCACGTCTTGGGACCATTGCGACAGACCCTGGAGGAGCTGGCGCACAAAGGGCTGTTGGCCAGTCCCGTCGAGTCACTGCAAAAGCTCGGATATCATTATAACCGGGCGGTGGAGCCTGGCACCGATCTAACGGCCTTCGTTGCTCCGCTCATTCAATCGCTTTTGGACGGGTGCAAGAATCCGAGCGCCTTTGTCGTCCACCACTCATATGCGGCAAGTACTTCTGACGCAATCCCCACTGACAATAGGGAACTCCTCGCGCGCGCTCGGTACTTTCCGGCTTCTCTGCTCCGCCGTTTTGAGATCGATCATGTGCCGTATTGGGGTTCCTACACGAGCGGGTGTACAGGATTGATGTCGCTAATCACCCTCGCTGCCGGAATTCTGCGGGCCGCGAATACTGACAAAGTACTCTGTTTGACCGCCGACTTGAAGCCTTGCGACACGACCTATGACGGTGTACGCGAGAAGCTCCTTACATCCGACGCCGCTTCAGGGTTCCTGGTCGGTCGGGAGCCGCAGGGCTATCAGGTTTTGGGAGTAGCCCAATACTCGAGTTCGCGGGAGATTATCCCGTGGCTAGAGGTCGTAAAGCGGGCCGTGCAAATGACACAACAACTGTGCGAGCTGACGGGGGTGCCCTCGAACGGTGATGTTGGGATGGTGTGTCATTATCCCAATATGTTTGTAGAGGCCTGGCAGCTGGTGAGTCACTTTCTCAAAGTGCCGAAAGAGAATGCGATCATCGATGGAATGGCGGAACGAGCGCATTGCCTGAGCAGTGACGCGGTCATCTCGTTGGAAACGTACCACGGATCTGAGCCGGTCCACGCCGTCTACAGCTTTGGGAGTGGCTTGCATCTCGCGATTGCCTTACTTCGGAAAGTCGACAAGTGAGTGTGATCGATCACTGGATACAAAACTTTCCTGCGGCGCAGAAAGAGGCAATCGCGACAGCGCTCCACTCTGCCAGCCTGGGTAAGATCCGGCGAGCGGCGCGTTCGCTCGGAGAGATGGAT
>JACCTI010000175.1 GCA_013812515.1 Chthoniobacterales bacterium | reverse complement strand
CGAGAGTTGCAAAGCTTGTTGCAGCGCAATTTGGGCGAAACGTAAGACGGCACTGCGCTTGCGTTCAGGCGGACGCATTCCTCATCTAGACTGGTTTTTGCTCCTCGGCGCTGCGCGAACGCGACTACGCGCGACGCAGCGCGATCGCAGCTACATCATCATCGAAACCCTGCGCACCGGAGCGTTCGACGAGTTGTGCGATCAATGGCGGGAGGAAGTCCGCACTTCCCCCGATCTTCGCGAACACTTCGTTCAGAATGTTGCTCGTGATGTGCCCGCCGCCTTTTGATGCCATGCTGTAGAGCCCGTCCGTGTAAAGGAGCGCCACTTCATCGCGCGCGAGTTTCGTGACGCTTTCGTCGATGGCGAGGGATGGTTGAATACCGATCATCGTGGTGCGCGACGGCAGCGCCTCGATGAGGCCGTTCCGGCGCCGAATGAGGAGCGGCGGATGACCGGCGCCGGCGAAGGACAACCGGCCGTCCTCTCCGATGACGGCACAACATGCCGTCATGAAAGAACGTCCACGGAGCACGCTGTAAAACTCGGCATTCACGCGCGTCAGAATCTCGGGGGCTGTCCTGGACTCGATGCTGGCGTGCTTGAAAATCAAGGCGACGAGAGTTGTGAAGAGAGCGGCCGCGACACCGTGGCCAGTCGCATCGGCGAGCCAAAAAAAGCAGGCGCCATGGTCGAACTGTCCCCAGCCATACACATCCCCACCTACCTGGATCAACGGCGTATAGAGCGTCTCCACCTGCCAACCGTCGAGGCGTGGCAGCGCGGAAGTGACAATGACCTGCTGAGTGGTGCGGGCGATGGCGAGGTCCGCTTCCTGCGTTCTGCGCCACGTAGCCATCTCTTTGTTTTGATCATGCAAAGCGACAGCAAGTTCCTGCTCGCGATCGCGCGCTCGCTTTTTCTCCAGGGAGGCGCCGATGCGCGCTTTAAGCAGCGTCGGCTCGAACGGCTTGGGCAGGTAATCCTCCGCGCCCATCCCGATGCAGCGCACTACCGAATCCAACTCGCTCAGAGCCGAAATCATGATGACGGGAATGTGGCGCAAGGCGCCATCCGCCTTGAGGCGCTGTAGCACTTCGTAGCCGTCTATTTCCGGCATCATGATATCGAGCAGCACGAGATCGAAGGTTTCCGAGCGCAGTTTTTCGAGCGCCTGTCGCCCGTTCTCGGCGGTGGCTACCGCGTAGCCCTGTCGCTCCAATCTGCGCGAGAGGACGTCGCGATTGTTCTCGACATCATCCACGACGAGCAACAGTCCCTGGGCTGCGCCGGCCGCTGGTTCCTTTTCCCTGGGTGCTGGAGATTCGTCACTCGCCGCGGCGCTCGCGTCGCCGGTGTCAATCGAACGGTCCGGATAGAAATTGTCGTTGATCAGCGCCAGAAGTTGCTTGCCGGCAGCCCACGTCTTCTGCAAATCCGGCACGAAGTCGTCCCGACCTTGCTCCTGCGCCTGCTCGATCAACATCTCGGAGTACCCGATGATGTGATTGAGCGGCGTGCGCAGGTCGTGGATCAACCCCGACGGCAGCGGGTGTTGGGCGCCTTCGCTCGTCGACGATTGCGGTTCGCTCACGGCGCTGAAATTTCGGCCGAAGCTGTCTCGTCCCCTGTTAAAAGCGCCTCGATCTTTTCAAGCAGCCGCGGCAACTCCACAGGTTTCGTATCGTAATCATCGCAGCCCGCTTCGAGGGCTTTTTCGCGGTCGCCCGACATGGCGTGCGCGGTCAACGCGATTACAGGGATGTGCTTGGTCGCGGCCTCGGTCTTGAGGCGGCGTGTCGCTTCCCAGCCGTCGACCACGGGCAAACTCATGTCCATCAAGACCAAATCCGGCGCCTCAGTTTGCGCCATCTTCACGCCGCTCGGCCCGTCCACCGCGAGGACGACGTTATACCCTCTGCGTCGCAACCGGCGCGAAAGCATGTCGCGGTTCATCTCGTTGTCTTCGACTAACAATATCTTCGCCATGCACCTAATTCTTATGGCGTGCGGCGCAGTTGCTAACCAGGTCGCGCACTTGTTTCAATAACGCTTCGCGAGAGTCTCCCGCCTTCCGCAAAATCGTCTCGACCGAACCACTGAGCCGTCGCCGCTCTTTGGCGGTGAGGTCTTTCGCCGTCATCACCACGATCGGGATGAAGCGCCACTCCGGGTGTTGCCGGACGCGATCTGCGAACTCGAAGCCATCCATCTCCGGCATCATTAGGTCGAGCAAGATCAGGCTGGGCCGCTCCTGCTCCATGCACTCCAGCCCCTCGCGACCATTCTCGGCTTCACTTACTTTCCAGCCTTCCTTCTCCAAGATATTGCGCGTGATCGAGCGAGTCGCCGGATCATCCTCGACCATGAGCACAGGGCACGGCGGATTAGCGCAGGTGTATTTTTTTAGAATCTGCGACAGGCGCTGGCGATCCACCGGCTTAGTCGCGTAATCAGCAGCCCCCAGCGTGAAGCCGCGCTCGGGGTCGTCCAACATGGTCACCATGATGACCGGGATGTCGCGCAAAGCGGCGTCAGCCTTGAGGGCAGAAAGCACGCTCCAGCCATCCATGTCCGGCATCATCACATCGAGCGTGATGGCGACTGGCCGTAACTGCCGCGCGAGGCGCAACCCGGCGTCGCCGCCCGCGGCAGTGCGCACGGCAAAGCCTTCCTTGCTCAGAAAACGCTGCATCAAATCGCGTTGCACCGCATCGTCGTCGATCACGAGCACGCAGCTTTCGTCCGGCGACAATTGTGCGCCGGCGTCGGCATCTCCGGCATGTGATGGAGCCACGCTGCCATCGACACCGGCAATGTCGGCTTTCGTTTCGCTGACGATTGCAGGCAGCTTGATCGTGAAAACGCTGCCCTCCCCCGGAAAACTATGCACGGTCACATCGCCGCCCATGATCTGACAGAAACGCCGCGTAAGAGCCAGGCCCAATCCGGTGCCGCCGAACCTGCGCGTCGTCGACGCGTCTGCCTGCGTGAAGTCCTGGAAAAGCTTGCCTGTCTGCTCGGCACTTAACCCGATGCCAGTGTCCGTCACACGAAACACAATCCACTCGCTGCTTTCCATGACTTCGCGCTCGACCTGCAGCGTGATGCTGCCCTCGTGAGTGAACTTGGCTGCATTCGAGAGGAGATTGAACAGCCCCTGGCGCACCTTGATCTGATCGGCATGCATCGCACCGAGATCCGCCGCCCGCTCGATATGCAGCGTGTTCGCATTTTTCTCCACCATTGGCCGGATGGTGGAAGCGACCTCATCGATCATGCTCGCGACGTCGAAGCTTTCCAGGAAAAGCTCCATCTTGCCGGCTTCGATTTTCGAGAGATCGAGGATGTCGTTGATCAGCGCGAGCAGGTGCCTTCCGGCACCATTGATTTTCTCGAGATCCGCGCCGAACCCATCAAGTTTCTGCTCGACCGCGTCCTCCTGCAGCATCTCGGAGTAACCCATGATGGCGTTGAGCGGCGTGCGCAGTTCGTGGCTCATGCTGGCGAGGAACTGGCTCTTGGCGGCATTGGCCGCTTCGGCAGCGTGGCGCGCGTGCAGCAGCTCGGTGATGTCGTGATACAGCGCCATGATGCCGAGCAGGACGCCATCGACCACGACAGGCACACCAAGGACCTCGACGTCCACCAGGCTGCCGTCCTTGCGCCGCCGCTGGGCGATGGCGCGAACCGGCCGGTGATCCAGCGCCTGCGCGGTGAACTGGATCGCCTGCGCCCGGGTCTCCTCGGTGTTGATCAAGTCATCGAGCTGGTGACCGACGACCTCCTCCTCCGCGTAGCCGTAGAGCGCCAGGAAGGCGGGGTTGCAGGCGACGACCTGGTGGGCCGTGTCGAGGGTGACAACCGCCACCGGGCTGTTGGCCACCAGCTCCCCGAAGTACTGCTGCTGGTGCTTCGCCTGGGTATAGAGCCGGGCATTCTCGATGGCGATCGCCGCCTCGGGGGCGAACAACTCAAGAAGCCGGAGGTCCTCGGGCCCCAGGGCCCGCCCCGGATCCGAGTGCACGCTGGCGATCGTGCCCACCAGCCGGGTGCCGATCATCAGGGGTGCGGCCATGACTGACTGCACGGTGCTCTGGGTGTACTTGGAGGAGCGCCCCTCCCATTCCTGGTAGTGCGGGATGATCACGGCTTCCCGCGTCGGCCTCGTTCGGCTGGTTCATGGCGATGACGCTGCAACAGGCGGCAATCGTCAAGTCGCTCGCCCAGATCG
>JACCTI010000172.1 GCA_013812515.1 Chthoniobacterales bacterium | reverse complement strand
TTCTGGCCTCGATGAACGATTGCTTGCACTTCGCTTGGGTGGAAAAAGGCATACGTAATTTTTTCAGCCAAGTCCTTCGCGCTTCCGAGATTGAAATAGATCAAATCTTCATCGCCGAAGTAATCCTGGATGCCCCGCGCGCGAGGCGCGATTACTGGCTTTCCCATTGCGAGACACTCGAAAATCCGGGTGGGTGTATTCAGTTCGGTGAAAACATTGCGGTGATTCGGCACAACGCCGAGATCGCAGCGGCTAATCGCTTCAACGATCTGCTCCAGATTTCTCGAGCCGAGATAATGGATGTTTCCAGCCAGGCCCCGCTCGCGGACTGACTGCATCACTGTTTCGAAAAACGAAGTGGGAGCTCCACAAACCACAAGGCGGGCGCCCGGAACTGATTTTCGAGCTATTTCAAGAGCATCAACGGCGAGATCCAGACCGTTCCGGCGAAGGAGCGAACCGTGATACAATATCAAGAAAGGCTGGGAAGGATCCGGTCGTTTCGGGCGGGTCGAATTCGGTTCCTGAAATCGGAAGATCGTTTCGTCAGGCGAGTTGATTACGACCCTGATCTTTTCCGGCCGACAACTACGCGAAGAAAAGAGTTCCTGGAAAGTAACGCTGACTGTCAGGATGCGATCGGCCGATACATGAATGAGCCCCAAGCCGCTGAAAGGAGAGTCCGCTTGCTCGGCAAGTCGGCTGCCGCCTGCAGCTGCTTCTCGATCTTGTCCGGTGCGAGAAGATCGTCCGCGTCGAGCCACTGGATGTAATCTCCCTGCGCTAGCTCGAAGGCTCTGTTCCTGGCCGAACAAACGCCCTGGTTTTTCTGAGTTACAACCCGGGAATGAGAACTGAAACCAAGGCTTCATCGCAGGACTCCTAAAGGTCGGCGAAGAAATCCTTCTCCACCAACTCGCACAGAATGTGTCCTATTGTGATATGGCATTCCTGAATCCGTGCCGTGTTAGCGCTGGAAATTACTATTCTGACGTCTGCAGCCTTCGCTACTGCTCCTCCATCGTTTCCAGCCAGACCGATGGTTTTTAATTTCTGCTTTGATGCTTCTTGCATGCCCGCGATCACATTAGGAGAGTTGCCGCTCGTGCTGATTCCGACGGCTACGTCGTTCGCCTCGCCCAACGCCTGTATCTGCCGGGAGAAGATCTGATCGAAGCCGTAGTCGTTGCCAACCGCCGTCAGGATCGATGCATCTGTCGTCAATGCGATCGCCGGGAGCGCGCGGCGTTCCGCTCTAAATCGACCGACGAACTCGGCCGCGAGGTGCTGCGCGTCGGCCGCACTGCCACCGTTGCCAAACAAAAGGAGCTTCCCTCCAGACTTTAGGCAATCGGAGATTAGCATGGCTGCCTCGACGATCACCTCGCCGCAGTCGTCTGCGATTCCCGTTCGTAGATCCGCGCCTTCCCGCAAAGAGGTGAAAACGTGATCTAAGGCTTTCTCTGAATCCATCGGTGATTTCGCTTAACTCAACTACAGAACCTTCAGCTTGCGAGAAGATGCGCGTAAACCGAAGTTGTTATCGAAGCTAGCTTGCTCCAGGAATATCGCTCATTCGCGTACTCCCTGATGTCCGCCCGCCGAGTCTCAAGGTCTCGGAACAAGTCACTCGCAAAATACTCGTCGATCGTCTTCGCCAAATCGGATGCGTCGCACGGCCGGCAAACGAAGCCTGTTTTTCCTAAAACAATTTCTTCTTTCAATGAACCCACATCGGCGGCAATCACTGGGAGACCAAAGCCATATGCTAGAAAAAGAACACCGCTTTGAAAGATATTAGTGTAAGGCAGAATCAGAACGTCGGCCGCTTTAAAATAGAGCTCGATTTCGTCGTCCGGAACAAACCCAATCCAGAAACGATGTGTTTTTCTATTCCACTATCAGTGATGGCTTTCTTGACTTCATTCCAGTAATGCTCATTCCACTTCGGTTTGCCAGCAATGACTAATCGATAATTCGACGAACGTCGTGTCAACTCAGTGCAGGCCGAGATGAGATAATGCAGGCCCTTATAAGGCGCAATTTGGCCGAAAAAAAGCAACGCTCGATCCGTCACAAGGAGACCGAGGTGTCGTCTGGCGTCTGCCGTGCTGATCTTGCTGTTGCGCACTGTATTGTTAATCCCGAACGGAACCACGCCGATTTACTGGCTGGGACTGCGAAGTCGCGTTGCAACTCATCTCGCGATTTTGTCGTATGAACAAAGATGTGATCGACCAGCTGATACTGAACGCGAAGCGTGAAGCGATTGCTTCACGTATCCTTCGCATCTCTTTTGGCGGCGTTTACGTTGTGCGCAGTAAGAACCACCCGTTTTACCGCATAATTTATAATATACAATGTAAGTATGGTCCGGTCGAATCCTTCAAACCTGTTATTCCAAAGGACGTGGAAAACAGCGGCTTCGCTCACCGCCGCGTAGCGAATCAGGCGCATGTAATAGGTCAGCACTCGTCCAGTTTTTCTCATCGCGCTCGCGTTCTCACTCTGATTTCCGCGGAAATTTAGCAAGTTCACACGCGTGTTGACCTCCAAGGAGGGGAGACACCAAGTGGTCACTAGCGACGAAGTCGATTCCGACGCGCTCCGACGCGAGCGCCAGAGCCAGCCCAACTGCATAAGGCTTTGTCACCACCGCCCGTTAGTATCGCGCCTGCAGGGACTCGGTCCTTGTATGTCGAGATCCAGGCTTTCGTCGCCATGCCTCTCTAGCCTGACCCGCGGCATTCATTATCTGTTCCAATTTTCTACAGCGTCCCTGCAGCCCTGCGCTCTGTCACTGATCAGGGCAGCCTCTTCGAGACTTTCCATTGTCGCGGTCACCACCTCAGGAACCTCGATAGCAGTGGTCGCACCGCGGTCGTATCCTCGTTTGTAGAAAAAGCGCTCGAGGAGCGGAGAGACAATCTTCTTCTGAACGCCGTAACCGAAGATCTCCCACGGGCTCGTGCAAGTAAAAAGGCTTACGCATCGTATGCCTGCTCCCAATGCAAAGTGCATCGGCAGACTGTCGCCTCCCACGAAGCACCTGTGATTCCGCACGTCAGAAAGTGCTCCAACAGGGAGGTCCTCTTTGGGAGCATGTTCACAACCAGGTTCTCGCGCTCGAGCCGTTGCTTTAGTTCCAAATAGTAGGCCCAGTTTTTCATCGGCCAAACAGGCCCAGCCTCCGCAGCGATTGCAACGTCGCCCTCACATAGGTTTCAATCGGATCTGGCAGTAGATATGTTTCACTCTTCAACTCAGAGCAAAGGCCCTCAAACGCAGATTGATAGGTGCGTCGATTTCGGAATCTAAGCTGGTCCGCGTTGTAACGCCCGAAGGAGCTGATCAGACTTAATCGAACCAGCGCCGCGAGTCGTCCGTATATCGAAGATCGTACGGCGTGTCGGGCACTGACTCAGGCTCCTCCCAACTGAAGCGCTGAAGTTGATCGGAGATGTTGCTCAGGAGAACAGTGTTCCTGGCTTCGGTCAGCCAGCAGATTTCTCCCTCGATGTCCCTCAGCAACGGTGTCGTGCGCACGACATCTCCCGTTGCCTTAGAAGATGCCAAACGAGGAAGAATGCGAGAATAAAGCAGTCGCGGCCAAGTACGTTTTTGCCAGTCGAGATCCCCGTCCAGATTCCTCTCCCTAACCACGGGTCAAATTCTCGTCCCAGACACGGGTAATACTTGATGAAGAGGATTTGAGACTGGCACGACTATGTAAGCACACCGTTTCATCAGGGTAACCAAGGCCTCTTTCGCGTCAGGCTCCGTCAGGATAATCAGCGCCATGACGGGGGGACCGGGATTTTGACCTAGCGCTTGAAGGCCACGAGAGGAAAGTCAGACCAAAACACGGCTAACAAACAGTAGATGAAGAAAACGGAAAGCCAGGGATTCTCGCGCATGATTTCCGAAACCCGGATTCCTCGTCTCCACACCACGTAAAATCCTGACGCGGGGAGCGCGAATAAGCCGCTCCATCTACATGACTTCCCTCCTCCAACGAAGTTGCACCACCAACGTGAAATCCCCAGATGTTTAGCCACGCTGAAACCGGTCTGGTGGCGCTGAGTAGCACCCAGAGAATAGGCAACCAAAGCGCGCTCGTAACGTTGGGCTTTTGGCGTATATCGCGCCGGAACAAGTACGCGATCAAGCCAAGAGTCAGGTAGAGAGCTACTGTTGGAGGCATGAGTGAATCGCGAGTGGCTCGTTAGCAAAGCTCCCCGAACGTCCTCAGGAGGTTTGACTTCTCGGAACTCCAACGGTGCTTCAGATACATCTGCTGACCTCTCCTGACGATTTCTTCCACTTCGCGAGGATGGTGAAAGGCGTATGTGATTTTATCGGCGAGGTCGTTGGCATCTCCCAGATTGAAGTAGATGAGATCGTCGTCACCGAAATAATCCTGGATACCTCGCGCGCGGGGAGCAATCACTGGCTTTCCGAGCGCGAGGCACTCGAAAATGCGCGTCGGGGTATTGAGCTCGGTGAAAATATTTCGGTGGTTAGGGACTACACCTAGATCGCAACGGGTGATCGCCTCGACGATTTGCTCGAGATTTCTTGCACCTAAATAGTCGACGCTCTTTTCCAGATCGCGGGCGCGGACTGCCTCCATGACCGTTTCGAAAAAAGAGGTAGGGGCTCCGCAAACAACGAGGCGGGCGCCGGGGATGGATGCCCGGGCCAGTTCCAGCGCATCTACGGCAAGGTCCAATCCGTTTCGGCGCAGCAGGGATCCGTGGTATAAGATCAAGAATGGTTGTGAAGGATCTGCTCCGCTCGAGCGTCGCGAAGTTGGTTCCCGCAACCGGAAGATCGTCTCGTCGGGCGAGTTGATCACGACGTTGATTTTTTCCGCCGCGCAACTGCGCGAGGAAAAGAGCCGTTTGAATGTGACGCTCACGGTCAGAACTCGGTCGGCGAAGGCGATGCTTTGCTTCTCCATGCCCTTCAAAATTCGAACATTGGTACTTTCCTCCGGAAGGTTGAAGATAGCCTGCATCAATTCCGGCATGGGATCGTGCAGGTCTAAGACAACCTTGGCACCAAGCGACTTCGCCACAACCGAGCTAAAAACAAGGATGTCGGGCATGTTGTGGACATGCACGAAGTCATACCGGCGACGAAGAGAACTAATCGTCAGATATCCGAACGATGCGATGATGAATGCAGAGTATTGCCAGGCATAGCTTAGTTTTCCGCGGCGCCGGCGCTTCAGCGGCACTCGAAGAACGTTTACCCCATTCACCGTTTCGCGTTTCGCCTCGGCGGGGTTCTCTTGCAGGCAAATCAAATCGATCGTAACCCCTTCTCTCGTGAGTGCCTCAGCCGCGCGGCGCGGCCGAGGATCGGCGGGATAATGCGAGAACAAAAGAACTGCTCCGCGCTTGCCGCGCAGACGACGCAAAGTCTCGGCACTAACCTTCGCATTCGTGAGATCCACATTTACTGCATCAGAAGAAGGTGCCTCATCGACCGTTTTTGGTGCAGCGCCAATTTCGGTGAAGATGTTGGCAGCCCTGCTCACACAGGCGTTGCCAC
>JACCTI010000158.1 GCA_013812515.1 Chthoniobacterales bacterium | reverse complement strand
AAACACCACCCGCCGCATTCGCGACAGCACGATCGCCCCCGCGCACATAGCGCACGGCTCCAGCGTCACATAAAGCGTGCAGTCGTCGAGCCGCCACCGGTCCAGCTTGCTCGACGCCTCGCGGATCGCCAGCACCTCGGCGTGCGCGGTCGGATCCTGATCGCGCACAGTCCGGTTCGACGCCACCGAAATGATCGTCTCCCCCCGAGCCACGATCGCCCCGACCGGAACCTCGTTGTACTTGACCACATCGGTCGCGACAGCCAGCGCGTTCCGCAACAGCCGCTCGTCGATCTCCAAAAGCGGAGGACTACCGGGCGGCTGCAGGCTCGGCCGCTGGTGAAGTACTGAATGTCAGCTCGCCCGCCGGATCGAGGTCGACCCTGATGTGGTCGCCTTCCGAGAATCGACCCTCGAGAACGGCGAGCGCAAGCGGGTTCTGCAGCATCCGCTGTATCGCCCGCTTGAGCGGCCGAGCACCGAACGCGGGATCGTAACCCTCCGTCGCGACCAGGCGCCGCGCTTCCGGAGACAATTCAAGCGTGAGCTTGCGATCGCCGAGCAACTTCTCGAGCCGCGCGAGCTGCAACCCGATTATGTATTCGATCTGCTCGGTCCCGAGCGGGCGGAAGATGATTATGTCGTCAACACGGTTCAGGAATTCCGGCCTGAAATGCTGCCGCAGTGCGCCCGTTACCTGCGCCTCGATCACCGCCCAGTCGTCGCCACTGTGCTCGAGGATGTAGCTCCCCCCGATGTTCGACGTCATGATGATCACCGAATTCCTGAAATCGACCGTCCGCCCCTGTGAATCGGTGAGTCGCCCGTCGTCGAGGATCTGGAGCAGCACGTTGAACACGTCGGCGTGCGCCTTCTCGATCTCGTCGAACAGCACCACCGAATAAGGACGGCGCCGGACCGCTTCGGAAAGCTGACCGCCCTCTTCATAACCGACGTATCCCGGAGGCGAACCAATCAACCGGGAGGCGGTGAATTTTTCCATGTACTCCGACATGTCGATCTGAATGAGCGCATCGGGATCGCCGAACATAAATTCGGCCAGGGTCCGCGCGAGAAACGTCTTGCCCACCCCAGTCGGCCCGAGGAAGACAAAAGAACCAATCGGCCGCTTCGGATCTTTCAGGTCCGCCCGCGAACGGCGCAGAGCTTTGCTGATCGCGGTGACGGCTTCGTCCTGACCGATGACGCGCAGCTTCAGATCGCTCTCCATCGCGAGCAGCTTGGCGGTTTCCTTCTGCTCCATCTTCTGAAGCGGAACGCCGGTCATCTTCGAGATGATGTTCATCATGTCGTCCGCACTGACGAGCACTTCCTTCTCTTCCCGCTCCTCACGCCACTGCGCCAAAATGCCTTCGAGCTTGTCTTTCGTCTGCTTCTCTTTGTCGCGGAGCGAAGCCGCTTTCTCGAAATCCTGCGCTTTGATTGCAGCTTCTTTTTCAATGCGAATCTCTTCGATCTTGCCCTCGATGTCTTTCAGGTCCGGCGGACGCGTCATCGAGTTGATGCGCGCACGCGAACCGGCTTCGTCCATCACGTCGATCGCTTTGTCGGGCAGGAATCGTCCTGTGATGTAGCGCTCGGAAAGTTTCACCGCCAGCTCCAGCGCTTCGTCGCTCAACTTCGCCTTGTGGTGCGCTTCGTATTTCGGGCGAAGTCCTTTCAGAATCAGGATCGCCTCTTCGATCGTTGGCGCTTCGACTTTCACGGTCTGAAAACGACGTTCCAGCGCAGCGTCTTTTTCGATGTACTTGCGATACTCGTTGAGTGTTGTCGCGCCCACGCACTGTAACTCCCCGCGGCTTAAGGCCGGCTTGATAATGTTGGAGGCGTCCATCGCTCCTTCCGCGGAACCAGCACCCACAATGGTGTGCAGCTCATCGATGAAGAGAATGACATTCTTCGAGCGGCGGATCTCATCCATGACCGCTTTGATGCGCTCTTCAAACTGGCCGCGGTATTTCGTCCCGGCGACCATCAAGGCGAGATCCAGGGTGATGACTTTCTTGTCGCGCAGAAGCTCGGGCACGTTCCCGTTCGCAATCTCTTGCGCCAAGCCTTCCGCGATGGCCGTTTTCCCGACGCCGGCTTCACCTAGCAGGACGGGATTGTTCTTCGTCCGGCGGCAAAGCACCTGGATGACACGCTCGATCTCGTTGTGGCGACCAATGACCGGGTCGAGTTCATCCTTCTTCGCGAGCTCCGTCAGGTCACGGCCGAAAGCACGCAAGGCGGGCGTTTTGACATCTTTCTTTCCGGAAGGTTCGCCGCCTCCGCCATTTTCCTGCTCGGATTCCGGCGGAGTAAAATTGGGATCAAGCTCCTTGAGAATCTCGTTACGCGTCCGCTCGATATCGACTTCGAGGCTCTTCAAAACGCGAGCCGCCACGCCTTCTCCTTCGCGCAGGAGACCAAGGAGAATGTGCTCGGTGCCGACGTAGGAATGGTTCAGCGCCTTTGCTTCCTTCCCGGCAAGCGCGAGCACCTTCTTCACGCGCGGCGTGTACGGGATGTTCCCGACCATTTTGGTTTCCGGTCCGGAACCGACTTGTTTCTCGACCTCCATCCGGACCGTCTCGAGATCCATACCCATCTTTTGCAGCACGTTGACGGCAACGCCCTGACCAAGTTTGATCAGCCCGAGCAAGAGATGCTCGGTGCCGACGTAGTTGTGATTGAAGCGGTCTGCTTCCTTGCGTGCGAGCGCCAAAACCTGCTGGGCTCGCGGAGTAAAATTATTCATTATTTGGAGGCTCCGAAGTCGCACCGTTCCCCGACTCCCGCGCCACTTTA
>JACCTI010000139.1 GCA_013812515.1 Chthoniobacterales bacterium | reverse complement strand
GGCGTTTGATTGTGCGCCTGGTAAAACTCCGGCTTCGGATCGAGATCGAGTCCGCGATGACGCATGTCGCCGACGACGCCGACGACGGTGAGCCATTTTACATCCGGCTGACGCGGATCGCCAAAGGCAATGCGTTTGCCGACAGCGTCCTGATTTGGCCACCACTTTTTGGCAAAGGCTTGGTTGACAATGACGACGCCGGGTCCGCCGAACTGGTCCGCTTCATTCAGGAAGCGCCCCTGCAAGAGCGGAACTTTCAAGACGGAGAAATACTCCGGCGTAATGCTGCGGAGCTCTTCGTCCGGATAGATTTTCAGCGCCATCGAGTCCAGCCCCTCGATCGTGAAGGAGCTGTCGCTGTTCGATCCGCTGAGCGGTAGAACGGAGGTGAACGCCGCGGCCTCGACCCCGGGCAGCGCTTTCACGCGACGCGTGGCCTCGGCGTACAAATCCGCCACCGGTTTGCCGCGCGGATATTTTAACAACGGCAACGCGACTTCCATCGTGAGAACGTTTTTCGGGTTGAACCCGGGATCGACGTTCTGCAGCCGGACGAAGCTCTTCAGGAGCAGGCTCGCGCCGACGAGCAAGACGAGCGCGAGCGCCACTTCGGTCACGACCAGGGCATTGCGGAGGCGATTGCGTCGCAGCCCGCTGGTAGACCCGCGCCCGCCTTCCTTGAGCGCTTCCGTTAGCTCTGGCTTGCCGCTCGCGAGCGCGGGAATGAGACCGAAGATGATCCCGGTTCCGATCGCGACGGTCAGCGTGACGAGCAGGACGCGCAGGTCGATATTCACCTCCGCAATCCGCGGCACGGTTTGCGAGCCGATCGCCCGTAAAAGGTCCAGACCCCAGACCGCCAGGACGACACCGGCGACCCCGCCGACCAACGCGAGCAGAATGCTTTCGCTCAACATCTGCCTAACGAGTTGCATGCGGCCTGCGCCGAGCGCGAGGCGGATGGCAAACTCCCGCTCACGCGCGCCGGCGCGAGCGAGCAACATGGTGGTCAGATTCGCGCAGGCGATCAGAAGCACGACGGCGACCGCGCCAATCAGGATCATGAGCGCACCGCGCATCGGGCCGACGACCAAGTCGTTGATCGGATAGAGGGAAGCACCGAATTTCGTGGCCGGCTCGTAGTTGTCTGGGAACTGCGGGATCAGGTTGGCGACGATGGTCTGAATCTCGGCCTGCGCTTGCGCAAAGGTCACGCCCGGTTTCAGCCGCCCGATGACGCCGTAACTGCGCGAGCCGCGAGACTCCAGCTCCTGTTTTGTGAAGGCGATCGGCTTCCAGATATCCGCGCGCTCCGCAAACGTCCCGCCCTGGACGCCGAAGAGCGGGAGGGGGAATTCGAACTGCGCCGGCATGACGCCGACGACATCGAAGCTGCGGCCATTGATCGAGACCTGCTTGCCGACGACCTGCGGATCCGAGTTGAACCTTCTCCGCCACAAGCGTTCACTGATGACGACGACGCCATCGTTGCCTTCGCCGAATTCGCTTTCATTGAAAACGCGGCCGTTGATCGGCTGCACTCCGAGGAGCGGGAACAAACTCGGCGTGACCACCGCGCCCTGGATGCGCTCCGGCATGTCGCCGCCAGTAAGATTGAAATCCGCGAAGTTAAACGCTGCGATGCCCTCGCAGCTCTGGATCTGCTTTTGGTAATCGAGAAACTCGGGGGCGGAGACTGGGATCTGGTCGAGACCCTGCGCGGTGAATTTCTCGAACAGTAGCACCAGCTCCTGCGGTGCCTTGAAGGGCAACGGGCGAATCAAAAGCGCGTTGACCAGGCTGAAGACGGCGGTGTTGGCGGCGATCGCGAGAGCGACCGTGATGACGGCGACGATGGTGAAACCCGGCGTGCTGACAAGGCTGCGGAAGGCGAGGCGGATATCCTGAAGCATAAAGTCTAACGAGCGGTTATTCGTGGCGGAGCGCTTCGATCGGATCCAAGCGCATGGCCTGGCGCGCGGGAACGTAACAGGCGACGAGCCCCACGATGAAGAGGATGGCCGGAACGACCGTGAAGCTAAGCGGATCGTGCGCGGAAACGCCATGGAGGCTGCTCGCGAGCAGTTTCATCAGGAAAAAAGCGCCGGCAAAACCGATCGCCAGGCCGATGGCCATCAGGCGCATGCCGTGGCCGGCAACCAGGCGCAGAACGTCGACGCTTTGCGCGCCCAGAGCCATGCGCACGCC
>JACCTI010000078.1 GCA_013812515.1 Chthoniobacterales bacterium | reverse complement strand
GGATCGAGCGCGACCGCCTGCCGGCAAAACTGGATCAGCCGATCCTGGTCCTCGCGCGACTGGGTGTTTCGAAGCGCAATTCCACGGAGGTAAGCATCGTAGGCTGCCGGTATTTTCGTTCCGACATAATTGACCGCTTCCTTCTCTCGCCCCGTCAATTTTGCCTCCAGCGAACTTGCGATGCGCTCCGCTACTTCGCTTTCGACTGCGAAGATGTCCGTCAACTTGCGGTCGAACGTTTCCGCCCACAGGTGCGAATCACCTTCCGCTTTAATCAGCTGCACGTTCACCCGCACCGACTCGCCCGCCTTTTGCACGCTTCCTTCCAGAATATGCGCGACGCCAAGCTGTTTCGCGATCTCGGACACGTTTTGCGGCTTGCTTTGATATTGCTGCGTGGAAGTGCGCGAGATCACTTTCAACTCCGCGATCTTCGACAGGCGCGTCAGAATTTCATCCTGGATCCCGTTCGCGAAATATTCGTTCGCCTTGTCTTCGCTCAAGCTCGCGAAAGGAAGAACCGCGATGCTCTTATGCGGGATGACACCAGGCGCCGGTGTGGGAGAAACGCTCTTCTGCACAATGGCTCGTGAGCTTTTCGTTCGGAGAAACTGAAAGGCCAGCAAAGCGCCCGCGACGACGGCCGCGATCACAATCAACGCCGTGACTTTTCGGCCCGTCCGGCGCGCGATGGATTCGTTAGGAATGACCTCCTCCGTCCGTTTCATCCCTTCCGGGGTAAGTTCAAAGGCCCACGCCAGGACCAGTGCAATCGGAAAACCCAGCATGGTCAGCAAAACGACCACGCTGGTGACGGCACCTGGCAGCTGCAACGCGGGCACGACCGTCGCTGCGACCTGCATGACCAGCCACCCAACAATGCCGTATGCGACCGCGACGCGATAAACATTGCGCCGCTTCAGCTCGGCGAAAAAACGCTTCGGGCTCACGGCGTTCGCTCCTCGCACATCCTTTGAAAGCGGGGATCGCTGCGCAACGGATCCCACATCGGATGTGTCCGAAGTACTCCACAGGTAGGGCCTCCTGGTTTGCTCAGGAGCCGCTGCAGAATCTCGATCGCCGCGTCCGGTTCGCGTAGCTGCGCCCAGGCGCTAGCCACGGATTCTTCGACGCTGGGGCCGTAGAGTGCGTCCTTGATTACGCGAGCCGGGAGATTGGAGATGTTCGCTTCGACGCGTGGTCTGTCGCCTAACAACGCGTCCACGATGATCAGATCCTCGAGAAACGCTTCGCCCTTGTCACTTCCGTCGTGCAGTCTCTCCAAGTCTTCTCGCGCCCGGATGAGGTTACGTGTGCCGTCGGCGGCATCACTCACGCAAAGTTTCGCGAAGCCGAGACGCGCGCGATAGTTCGCCACCATTGGTTTCGGCAGGGACTCGGAAGTGGCAAGCACGCCTTCCAGAACCCGGATGACGTCGCCAAACCTGCGCGTGCACATCCATTGGGTATAGCGCGTTCCGATCAGCTCCGGCTGCTGGGGGTCAACCGGCACGTGCTCGAGTAGTCGTTCCGCCGCTTCGAAATCGCCTTCCGACTGGAATGTTCGCGCCTTTTGGGCCAGCAACACCGGATTGTTAGGCGTGATCTCGAGTGCCCGGTCAATCATCATGCGGGCCTCACCAAAGCGCCGCAGAGCGTGGTAAGTGACGGCCCCTTCTGAGTAGATGATCGCGTTGCGCGGATCGAGCTTTTGCGATTGCTCGTTCAGAGCCAGCGCTTCTTCCCACTTCCCCTGCCGCCGCTTCACATAGGAGGAAAATTCGATCGAAAGCGCTTTGTTGACGCCGTGGTCGATTGCCTCATCAAACGCCTTCAGCGCACCATCATAGTCCCGCAGCCCCCGGTAGCGGTACAGTCCCAACGCGAAGTGCGCTTCGCCAAGGCTTGGTTGCAAACGGAGCGCTGTGTCCAGCGCCCGTTTTGCTTCCGCGAGTCGCTCTGCCGTTGGCTCGAATTCGGCGAAGATCAGCGTGCCAACCACTGACAAGTTCGCCCACGCCACCGCAAAGTTCGCATCCAACT
>JACCTI010000125.1 GCA_013812515.1 Chthoniobacterales bacterium | reverse complement strand
ATACAATCGATGAAGTGTTGACACTCCATCTTGAGTGGCTCCTCCTGCTGAAGGTGCGGAATATAGCTGTCTCCGTAGTGATAGGAGTAATGAAATTCAGCGAAGGTGTCGTAGTGCGGCGGCCGTTCAACCCGGACGTCGTAGACCCGGATTTTTCCATGCGTCTTTAGATCGTCATACACAATCATGCGCCGGGTCCCGACGATGGTCATCTCGCGCACTTTTCGGGGTTCAAGCCAACTGCTTTGAATCGTCGCGAAACGTTTGTGTCGGAATGTGAGCGACATGTTTGTGACATCCTCGATGTTCGGTGTGACATGCGCATTCCCCTGACAATTCACGGTGACTGGCAATTCTCCGAGGATGTGAAGGATAATCGAGATATCGTGAGGCGCTAAATCCCAAGCCACATTGATGTCTTTTTGAAACAATCCGAGGTTGAGCCGACGTGAATTGATGTAGCGGATGTCCCCGAGATCTCCGGCCCGTATGATCTCACCAATTTTGCGTACCGGCGCCGAAAACAGAAACGTATGACCAACCATCAGGACCAGGCCCTTGGCCTCCGCGAGTTCTATCAACTCTTCACACTCGCTTGAGGACGCCGCCATTGGCTTTTCGATGAAGGTGTGTTTACCCGCGAGGAGACTTGCCTTCGCCAGTGCGAAATGGTGTTTGACAGGAGTGGCGATCACGACGGCGTCCAATCCGATCCCATTCAGGAATTCATGATGATCAGTCATCCCTTCCACATCGGGATACACAGTTCTCAGGTGGCTGAGCCGTGCTTCGTTCACGTCGCACATGGCTTTGACGTGACAGTTCGGTAACCCTTTGAAGTTTCGAACCAGGTTCGGCCCCCAGTAGCCGCACCCAACGACTCCGAGAGACACTGCTCCTTTTTTCATGTGGAACCTACTGACTCGGGGAATTGACAAACGGCATTCTTGCATGGCCGAGATCTCGCTTGCGAAAGTCTGGCCGGTTAAGGCCCCACGTTTCGAGAAGCTGTCTAAGGATAGCCGGGAATGTCTTCGCCAAAATCAGGAGGTCGAGTTTGAACGACATGTTGTTGCCATAAAGGATATCCATATCGATCATCTCGCTGAACGTGGTGCTGTTCTTTCCATTTACCTGCCAAAAACCTGTCATCCCCGGAGGAGCATTCACTCGCTCGCGCTGCCACGGCCTATAGCAGCTAAACTCGTGGACCGTGCATGGGCGGGGACCGACAAGACTCATTTCCCCGTTCCACACATTGAACAACTGGGGCAGCTCGTCTAACCCGGCTGCCCGCAGGAACCGACCAAACCTGATCAGCCGCGAATCACCCTTCGCGTCCAGCTTCACCATCGGTGCGTCCGTTAACATTAGACGCTCCAGGTAAGACTCGTGCGTCTGCGTTTCTACGTTCACTTTCATGGTGCGGAATTTAAAAACCATGAAGCGCCTGGCCCGAAAGCCCACCCGCTCTTGTCGATAAAAGACCGGCCCCCGCGAGCCCAGCTTTATCGCGACCATTATCAAAAGCATGACTGGCAGCCAAAGCGGCCAGGTCAGAGCTATCAATGTGCAGTCCAACAGTCGCTTCCACACGGGTATTCCTCCCGCCTTGAGTATACGTTCGTCGTGGGCTCCATCGCTGTCCGGTATCGAAGCAGCCGCCCCGTCTGGCAAACTGCTGGGTGCCGGACCGTTCTTTGATGCTTGAGGCTGACCGGACCCGTTTTCGTCTGCCGATTGGCGTTCGCGCGTGAACTGATCGATGACGGTTTTTCGCAGCAACCGGGTCACTGCAGTGTCATCTCCGTTTACAAGTCTGGCTGGCGCGGCCGATCGACGCGCGATTTGGCAGCTTGAGTCGGGCGCGACTCGCACCCGGGAAAGATTACGTGAGTTAAGCATTTTCGGAGCGAGTGAAGCAAATGTCCCCTGATTGAGCGTCAAACACGTGCACGACTATCTGAGTAATACGGGGGCGGCCCTCATTTGCTTCCTCGGTCCGAAAGAGACGTTCGTTTTCATTGATAAAAAATATCTAAGCTGCGTTATCATATAATCACCAGACTCACTAGAGAAAAGACAATATGCCAAGATACGTCAACATTTCTTTAAGGCGCAGATAATCAGTTCCCCACCGACTATCGCACGAGACTCCATTATATTCCTCAAGAGATGAAATGGCCGAACCGCAGGGGCATAACCCTCGCACGAAATAGAAGTTGCGATTTCTCCCGTCCGCCGATGCACTTGTCGTCGCATTTGGGGTGCATTATCCTTATAAGGAACCAAGCTTCGCCTTCGGAACTTTGCGACTGGTGGGTAGCGCTTCTGGGCGTCCAGTCTCTAACAAAACGAGATTGAAGGCGTTTGAAGCAAGCAGCAACTCGCGCGTCGTCAGTGATTCTTGCAGTGATTCTTGCAGTGATTCTTGAGGTGTGGCGCGAGGCTTCATTGGGGGGTGGTGGGAGCCACTATCATCTTCCCATGCTGCCGGAGCGTTGTGCAGTTGTTTGGAAACCAAACTCACACCGCAAGACGCACCCCGGGAAAAGTCGACGAAAACAACATGTCATCATGCAGAGCCGAA
>JACCTI010000101.1 GCA_013812515.1 Chthoniobacterales bacterium | reverse complement strand
CTGGCCGAGAATTTCAGCGCGCGGGGCGTTCCCGTTTTCATGGCCGATGTGAAAGGTGATCTTGCGGGGATCAGTCAGCCCGGCGGGAATAACCCGAAGCTTCTTGAACGGGCGAAGGAGCTTGGCGTTTTCGATCTCAAGGGCGAAGCCTGCCCGGTTGTCTTCTGGGATGTCTTTGGCGAAAACGGCCACCCCGTGCGCGCGACGGTTTCCGAGATGGGGCCGCTCTTGCTCGGCCGACTGCTCGATCTCAACGACACGCAAGAAGGCGTGCTCAATATGGTCTTCAAAATCGCCGATGAGCGCGGGATGCTCCTGCTCGATCTTAAGGACCTTCGCGCGATGCTGCAGCACGTCGCGGATCACGCCGGCGACTACAAAACCCAATACGGCAATGTGTCCGCCGCCAGCGCCGGGGCGATCCAGCGCAATCTATTGGCACTCGAATCGCAGGGCGCCGACAATTTTTTTGGGGAACCCGCACTCGATCTCGACGATCTCATCCAAACGCAGAATGGTCGCGGAGTTGTGAACATTCTCGCCGCCGAGAAGCTGATGCAGCAATCGCCGAAGGTTTACGCCACCTTTTTGCTCTGGCTGCTTTCAGAATTGTTCGAGCGCCTGCCCGAAGTCGGAGACCCGGAGAAACCGAAGCTGGTCTTCTTCTTCGACGAAGCGCACCTTCTCTTCGCCGGCATTGAGAAAGCGCTCGCAGAGAAGATCGAACAAGTCGTTAGACTCATCCGCTCAAAAGGAATCGGCGTTTACTTCGTCACACAGAATCCACTCGATATTCCGGACGTCGTTCTTGGCCAGCTGGGCAATCGCGTGCAACATGCACTGCGTGCCTTTACGCCTCGCGACCAGAAAGCCGTCCGGGCAGCCGCGCAGACGTTTCGACAAAATCCCAGGCTGAACGTGGAGAAGGTCCTGACAGAACTTGCGGTCGGAGAAGCGCTCGTCTCGATGCTCGACGCGGATGGAAAACCGAGAGTCGTCGAACGCGCCAAAATTATCCCGCCGCGTAGCCAGCTGGGGCCGATCACGCCCGAGCAGCGAAAGCAGCTCATGATCTCGTCCACGCTTGCCGGGCACTACGAAAAGGCGATCGATCGGGAGTCGGCCTACGAGAACTTGCAAGCCAAGACGGATGAGAAGGCCGCAAGCGCAGGCGCACCTGACGCGAAGCCGCGCGATAGTGTGTTCGGGAATATCTTCCAACCGACCTACGGTCCGCGGGGTGGCCGCCGCGAAAGCATTGCCGAGTCGATGGTCAAAAGCGCTGCCCGCGCGGCCAGCAGTCAGATCGGTCGCCAGATCGTGCGCGGGTTACTTGGCAGCGTCCTCGGCGTCGCGGGGAGTCGGCGCCGCTAGCCTCACACCCGCCCGTTATTTCTTCGGTGAAGCAGCCGGGCTGCTGGATGTGCCACCCTCTGCTTGCGCGGTTTTCTCGCCTTTCACTTCTACACTTGTAGCTGTCATCGTGTAGTGAATCGTGACCTTGTCGCCGACTTTCATTTCCCCGTCAGCTTTGGTGCTGGAGTCCCGCGCGATTTCCCAGCGTTCCTTCCCTTTTTGAACTGCCACCATCGAGTCGTTCATCTCGAGGATTGGCCCGGTGACCTGGTACGTCTTGGAAGGAGCCGCACTTGCAACACTGGCGAGAGTTAAAGTAGCCGCTACTATCAGACCGAGGATTTTGGTTTTCATTTCATATTTCAATCGGATTGCTGGCTCTTTGAGGCCTTGTGGCCGGGCGGGAGGAGATCGGCACCACACCCGTGAGCACGAATCATTGGCCACGGAGAGGCTGCATGCGCTCGAGAGCTCGACAGCCGGGCTTCCAATCGGCGGTCCCATCGATAAGATGCCGCGATGGCTGCCATTCCGATCGGGGAGATTGTCGAATTCGTTGGGGGCGAGTATAACGGCCCGCGCAGTTTGGGTGTGGTTTCGGTAAACACCCTCAGCAATTCCGCCGGGGATGAAATCAGCTTCCTTAGCAATGCCAAATACGCAGTTCAGCTGCAGCATACCAAAGCCGGTGCCGTGCTGGTGCCGAAGCAGATGCTGGGGACTGACCCGCGTTGGATTCGCGTAAATGATCCATACTTCGCGGTCTCACAGGTTGTGACCCGGTGGTTCGCAAAGCGCCCTTCGCTTAAGGGCATCTCGCCTT
>JACCTI010000099.1 GCA_013812515.1 Chthoniobacterales bacterium | reverse complement strand
GCATCAACGGCACCCATCGGATTCGGCCGGATGGCAGCGCGGTGCAAAAATTCGATGCGCCGAAGGCGACGCTCATGTCCTACATCATCAAGGGGATTCTGAGCCGCCAGCTTCCCTGGGGATTGGTTTTGTTAGGCGTGATGATCGCGATCGTGCTTGAGATGAGCGGCATTCCGTCGCTCGCTTTTGCGGTCGGTGTTTATCTGCCGCTCGCTTCGTCGAGTCCGATCTTCATCGGGGGAATGATTCGCTGGCTGGTTGATCGCTACCTGCGCCGGGAGAAATTCCGCGACAAAGATCTCACGCGCGAAGAGCTGGTCGCAGAAGGCGACAAAAGTTCGGGCGTTCTCCTCGCCTCAGGTTATATCGCAGGTGGCGCGCTGGCTGGAATCGTGATCGCGATCATGCAGGGTGTTCCGAGCCTCGCGGTCTACAGCACGCGCGTCGAAGAGTGGTCGACCGCGCATAACCCATTTTTCCATGGACCCAGCGCGAATTTGCTCGCGCTGATTCCGTTCACCGTGCTAATGGTCCTGCTCTATCTCGTCGGGCGTGATCGTTTGCTCGCGGCAAAAACAATCGCTCGCTGATCCCCCCCGCCTTCGAGGGGCAATGTGGAAGCGTCCGTCGTTATAGGCCCGTGAGACGTTCTGCGTTCACGCGACTCAGGCGGATCGAAGCTTGCCTCACCCAGGCAAACTTTCATCTTCGCCCGATGACTCCCCGTTCGCTCGTTCCCTTGATTCTGACCGCGTTCCTCGGCTTCTCCGGCGCCGCAACTGCGCAATCACCAGTCCCTTCACCGACTGCGGAAACGCCGGCCGGGAAAGCGAAATTTGAGTTCGACAAATTCATGGTCGTTCTACTCGTTAGGCCGCCCGACGCCCCGGATCTGCCGAAAGACCAGCTGGAGAAACTGCAGGAAGGCCACATGTCCAACATGCAAACTCTGGCGGCGGAAGGGAAACTGCTCAAGGCAGGTCCGACGGAGGATTTGTCCGGCCGAAATGTTCGCGGCATCTTCATTCTCACAACGGAATCAGCCGATATCGCCCGCGAGTGGATCAGCAACGATCCGTTGATCAAAGCAGGCCGTCTCGTCCCCGAATTCCTGAAGTGGTATGTCGAAAAAGGCAGCCTGAATTAGAGGGGGCTCAGCTTTTCCCAGACTCGGCCTCTGGCGCAAGGAAGCGCTGATAAACGAAAGAGGCCACAATGAGGATTAAGGCGACGCCAATAAACGCGCCGATGCGATAAAGCTGACTCAAGTTGCCGAGGTCGTGGAGGAAAAGCTTCACGAGCGTGACGATCAGCAAAGCCAGCGCGGCGTAGCGTACGTAGCGCAGTTGGCGTTTCATCCCGACAAGAAGCAGCGCAAAGGCGAAGAGCGCCCACGCAATCGAGTAGGTCATGTCGCGCGCGAAGTTCCCGGAAAACGCAAAGGTAAGCGTTGGCCCGATCGAGAAATAATCAGCGATCTCGATATTCAGAAGCAGGAAAGCGAGGATGGCGCCGAGCGTGTAGAGCAGGCGTGGGATAACACGGACAAGCTGTGTCTCGCGCGATTGATGCACGAGCCGAGCGCCGAGGAACAAGCAAATGCTCGTAATACCGTAGGCGCAGAGATACCAATTCCAGATTCGCGTCCCCGCGCGGGGATGATATTCGAAAACCGCCGGGTTCAACGCCAGCCTAACGAATGCAACCGAGAGCAACGCCGCCCCGGCGAGGCGTAAACCGGCGTTTGGGACGAGGCGAAAAAGCGCGAGCAGCGCCAGCCCTTCGACAGCCCAGCCGAGCGTGATCCACTCACGTTGAAACTGGATCGGGAAGATCAGGCTAACAAAAAGCAAGGCCGCGCCGCCCTGCCAGGCGAGCCGCGCGTCGCCGGAGCTCGGAACGACGCCGCGCTTGCGGATCAGATAGTAAACACCGCAAATAAAAGGCAGAGCGAAAAGCGCCGGCAGCAAACCATTCCGGAAGGCCGGATACGAGGCGGCGACAACTTCGTAGGTGAGCAGGAAGTGCAGAAGCCCAGAAACCGCGCCGACCGCCCAGGCGATCGGACTTCGCTCTTCTCGCGCGAAAAACGGAAAAGCGACGAAGAGCAGGCCGAAGACGATGTACCACGCCAGCGGCAGAACGGCGTGCGCACTGGAGAAATGCAGTGTGTGCCATTCCCGCTCGAGCACCCAGGTGAATGCCAGGCCGACTGCGGCGATCCAGCTCGTGCGCGCCAAGATCCCGAGCGCAAGCAGGACCACCGTCATGAGCAGCGCGACGCCGAAAACAGCGCTCGGCTCCGGCACCGGAAGTTTCGCGACCACCATCATGAGAAGGATGAACGGCATCGCCGCGGCGAGCGCAGGAACATTGCGGCGAGTGTCTCCCACACCGTTCGCGACTCGCCGCATCAGGAGACTCGCCGCGACGGAGAAGAAGATACTGAAGCCGCCGACCACTGTCAGAATCCCCACAATCCCTTCTTCGACCGGGGGCGCGGTGAAAATCCAGAGCCCCGCCGTAATCAGCGTGGCGATGAGAGCAACCAGGAGCGCAAGCACAGACCGGGCGGACCACGCGGTCGCAACGGCGATTGCATCGATCAAGAGCACGCAGGTCCAGACCGCGAACGACGTCTCCCCGTTCCAGACACAAATGAACAGAAGCACGAGCGCGAGCAGTGGAACCAAGCCCTGCCATTGCGCGCGCCCAGGTTTAGTCTCAGCGCGCGACGGCCAGACGCTGAACCCGGAGTGGATGAGCGCGAAAACGAGGTAGGCGCCGAGCCCCCACCAAAGCAGCGGGTGCGTGAGATATTGGGAGGTCCAGGCAGCGAGAAGTGCGAACACGACTGCGCCCGCCGGGCCAGCAATGCGCGACGGATTTGCACGCGTGGTCGCGAGCGC
>JACCTI010000097.1 GCA_013812515.1 Chthoniobacterales bacterium | reverse complement strand
ACGACCAGTCGATCGCCTTCGACCTTCGTTAGGCTGCCAGTCCGCAGCGCCGCGCCGTAATCGACATTCGACTGCCGCTCCAAAGTCATCCGCCGAATCGGTCGGGTGGAATATGCGGCGAGTCGATTGTAATCCGGCCCGTAATTATAAACGGTGGAGTTATCGTAACGGATGTTCGTCACGTTCACCGTCTGATTGATGTAGGTGATGTTTTGCGTGGGCGCGAAGATCCGGTCGCGCAGAACCGGCTCGCCGATATAGCGCACGTTGACGAAGTTGTAATAAGCCGGGCCGATGTCGAAGTCGATGTCGACCGTGTTGCTGATTGGGCGCCCTTGGTAAACGAGCTCACGTCCGGAAGCGCCATATCGTGGCGGAAGCGGAGCCCACCCGACGTAATCGCCACCGGTGCGCCAGGAGACCCACGCCGGACCCCATTCGCGTCCGGGCATCCAAACCCAGCCATGATTGCGCAGTCGGCTCCAGCGCCCGTAGTGATAAGTGGCCCAGCCGAAGTCTTCGTAGGAAACCCACGTCCAACCAACGTTCGTGTAAGCCCAATAACCATCGGAGTACGGCCGCCACCCGGGATTGCTGACCGCGACCGACGGCTGCCAGCAATAGCCGTAATCGCCGACCTCGATCCAGTTACCGCCTTGGTTTAGATTATTGTAGAAGAAATCGATCGAGATATCCGCGGCTTTCGCGCGTTGTGCCGCAGGAAAGGCGAGAGAGAAGATCGCGACCGCGAGGATTAGTTTTTTCATAAGTTGTTCAAGTGTGTGCGCGGAATTAGACCAACGGTTTCGTCGGTTATTCATCGCTGTTTGATTCGAGGGCTCGGCATGCCCGCGCGCTTGTCACGATGGCTGCGCAGCCGCGCGCCTCGTCGCGATCTCACCGGGCGCGCAGAACGACAAAGGAACGAGTGCGCCCCCGGCAAACCGAGAGCACAGATGTGCCATTCGGATCGAGCGACCCAACAACTTTCCGGTATTCAGCGACAGACGTGACAGGCTGTTGATTTACCTCTTCGATCACGTCCCCTTTTCGCAACTCGGCGCTGGAGTCGTCCACGTTCGTAACGACCACTCCACGTACGCCAGATGGCACATTCAAGGAACGCGCCAGATCCGGCGTGAGATCCTGCACTTCGACGCCCGCCAGCGGTGCCTCGTCCTGCAAATCCTCGTCGTCAGGTGTCTGCGGATTCGGCCGCGGCGGCTGCGGAGCAGGGTTCTGCGGGATTTGCGGCTGCCGGCCCTGCCGCGGCGTTGTGTTTGAGGTGAGGTAGTCGACCGGTTGTTCCTTGATCTCCGTTTGCACCTTCAACGGTTTCCCGTTCCGAACCACCTCGACTTCGAGTTTCTTGTTCAACTCCACCTGCGAGATAAGACTGCGTAACTCTGGAAAACTCTTCACGTCGCGTCCATCGAATTTCCGGATCACGTCGCCGCGTTGGATCTGTGCTTGCGCCGCGGGTGAGTCGGGAATGACATCCTCCACAATGACACCATCCGCGTCCTGATCCGATTGGCCGCCCTGGAGGGGATTGCGCGTTTGAATCCCGAGATAGCCGCGAATGATTCGTCCCTGCTTGAGCAGACTTTCGAGCGCGCTCCGCACCGAGTTTGACGGGATCGCAAATCCGATCCCTTGCGAGCCACCGCTGCGCGAAATGATCGCGGTGTTAATCCCGACGATTTCGCCCTGTAGGTTGATGAGCGGGCCGCCGCTGTTCCCCGGGTTGATCGCGGCATTCGTCTGTAAAAGATCGCCAAATGCATCCACGCGGTTCGGCCTTCCTTTCGAGCTGATAATTCCGTCAGTCACCGTCTCCTCGAAGCCGAAGGGATTACCGATCGCGAGAACAAAGTCGCCCGCCATCACGGCATCGGAGTCGCCAAACTTCAACGCCTTCACATTCGGCTCATCGATCTTCAGGACCGCGAGATCTACGGTGGCGTCAGCGCCGACCAGACGCGCCTTCTTCGTCCGGCCGTCACTCATCTGCACCTCGATTTCGTCCACCTGATCAACGACGTGATTGTTCGTGATGACGTGCCCTTCAGACGAAACGATCACGCCCGAGCCGAGCGAATTTTGCACCATCGCCTGCTCGTCAGGATTGCGGAACTGCCGATTGTTGCGATAGAAAAACTCGAAGGGATCCATCCCGTACTGCCGCCGCATCGGCACCTTCTTGGATGTCTTGATGCTGACGACGGCCGGCAAAACACTTCCGACGAGCGCGCGCCGTTCGCGGTTCAATGCGTCGAGGGTTCCGACCTGCTTTGGATCAATGCTCGGAAACGAGGCCAGCGTGTATTTCTCCGTAGGCGTGCGGGCCACGAGGTTCAGGCCACCGTGTTTGAGTCGGTAGTCGTAAAGCGCAGAGATTCCAGCGCTCAACAAGCCAACAAAGAGCAGAAATTTGATAAGGTTTTTCATCAGCTGACGTTGGAAAAGGTTCGTCCGTGTTGTTCGACAACCAACTTGCGGAAACGTTGATTTTCCGGCGCTTCCAGCCGCGGGTCCGACTCCACGATGGAAGTCGCCGCCGCGCGCGCCTGATGCATCAGCTGCATATCGGTTTTTAAATTCCCGAGGTGCAATGCCGGCAAACCGCTCTGCGCAGTCCCCAGCAAATCGCCGGGGCCGCGCTCATCCCAGTCTGCTTCCGCAACTTCGAACCCGTTGCTCGTCCTTTCCAGAACGCTCAGTTTCGCGATCGTCTCCGCCGACTTGTCATCGCTAAGCAGGATGCAATAGCTCTTGTGCTCGCCGCGGCCGATGCGTCCGCGCAGCTGATGCAACTGCGCCAGGCCGAAACGTTCTGCGTTCTCGATCAACATCACCGCCGCGTTTGGCACATCAACTCCGACTTCGATGACCGTGGTGCTGATGAGAACCCCCGCTTCGCCACGTCGGAACCGTTCCATGATCGCCTGCTTTTCCGGCGCGGGAATCCGGCCGTGCAAAAGATCGCACCGGAACGGCCGCAAGCGATCGCGCCAGAGCTCGAACTCCACCGCGGCAGCTTTCACGTCGAGCTTATCGCTTTCGTCGATTAACGGGTAAATCACGTAGCCCTGCCGGCCGGCCTCTAGTTCTTTGCGCAGGAAGGCCAGCACTTCCTCGAGGTTTCCGCTGTTGCGGATGGCGGTGATAATCCTGCCGCGGTTCGACGGCATCTCGTCAATCACCGACACGTCCAGGTCACCGTAAACGGTCATTGTCAGCGTTCGCGGAATCGGGGTTGCTGTCATCACCAATACATCAGGAGCAGGCTCACGACTCGTTAGGCGCGCGCGCTGCGCAACGCCGAACTTGTGTTGCTCATCGATGACGACCAGCCCGAGATTCTCAAACTGAACGCCTTCATAGAGCAGCGCGTGGGTGCCAATGATGATCTGCGGCGCTTCTCTGCGGATCGAGAAAGTCTTCTGGGGAGCGTACGCTTGCAGCGTGCTGGTCGCGGCATTCTGCTGGGACGAGCTTTCGTCCACATATTCACGTCTAGGCGCTCGAACTTCATCTTCGGGCGTCCAAACCCATCGGTAGTCCTGATTCTGAGCCGCCACCTCCGCATCCCACGGATTCCGCAGGATAGAAGCGAACTTCTCGGCGAGATCGCGATCAGATCGAACGAAGCGATCGAACGTTTCCTTCTCCCAGATAGCCCCTTGGTCCCCAGTGAGCCTGTTAATCTGCCGTGCCGTGAAAGCTTTAAGCGATCGCATCAACTCCGTGAGCGACCAGAAAACGGAATCGCCTTCGTCTGTGTCCTCCTTCGGCCACGGCTGAAACAGCGCGTGCACGTGATCCGGCATGACGCAGAGCGCGAAGAGTTCGTAGCGCGACCGATGGAAATGCCGCCAGGCGTTTAGAACGACCGTTCGTGCTTCCGGGGTGAGAACACGACGGCGCGCGGTCGTAATCGTCAGGGCGTAGATTGCCCATGGTTGTTCAAAATGAGGAAGGCGGCGCTTCGAGTATCGCACGCTTTGCCCGAGATCAATCGGCGCAGAAGTTTGCGATGACGGAACGCCATCGCAAGCACGCTGCAAGCGTGCGCTCCCCGGATTTTTCAGATCTGCTGTAGAGAAGAGCGGTAATGTGTTTTCAACCGACCGCGCACCTGTGCGGAGTCCTATCGTCAGCTCCAGTGGCTCCAGCCAGCGTTGCAGCACCGCATAATGCTGCTCTGCCAGGACCTGCGTCGGCGCCATCAACGCCGCCTGGAATCCGGCTTCGACCGCGAGCAGCATCGCGCCAATCGCGACCACCGTTTTTCCCGAGCCGACATCGCCTTGCAGCAGCCGATTCATGGGCTGCGATGAAGCCAGATCGCGTCGGATCTCAGCCAGCACGCGTGCTTGCGCGTCTGTAAGATCGAATGGCAGGGCGCGCACGAACCGCTCGAGTAATTCTCCCGGCCCGCAATGCGGCTCGCCCGTGCGCGAGACGGCCGCAGCCCGCCGCGACGCGATGGTCATTTGCAGCGCGAAAAACTCCGAAAAGACAAGGTGTTGCCGAGCGGCCACGAGCGCTTCGCTGCTCTCGGGAAAGTGGATCTGCTGCAAAGCGTTGCGTCGCGCTCCAGCGTAGTTCCGCGGGAGCAACGTTTCGACGTCGTTCCCGGAGAGACGCTCCAGCGCATGATAAGTCAGGCCACGAAAGACACGCTGCGATAGCCCTTCCGTCGCGGGATAAATCGGCGTGATCCGGCGGAAATGAATTGAGAGCTCGTCGTCGTTCTGGATCACTTCGAACTCCGGATGCTCCATGCACAGCCGTTGCCCGCGCAGCCGCGGTTTGCCGAAAACAACAAGGCGCTGGCCGGTCGCGATCATCTTCTGCACGTAATGCAAATTGAACCAGCGCAGCACAAGCGGCTGACTCAACGCGCCCGCTTCTTCCTCTTCCAGCACCGCTTCGAAAATCTTTTTCCAGCCGCCGAAACGTCGGACCGAGGTCTTCGTGACTTCGCCACAGATGCAGATCGGCGCATCGCTTTCGTCGCGCGGAAATTCCGGGAACTCCCGCCGGTCTTCGTGCCGGCGCGGGAAGTGATGAAGCAAACCTTCCACCGTTTCGAGGCCGAGTCGCCGCAACGGCGTAAGCCGCGGACGCGGAACCCAGTCACACTCTTCGAGCTTCGTCGAGAGATCCATCGTCAAAGCGGCGCCGCGGGGCGAACAGCCTCCACTTGCACCTGTAAACGCCGCTGCCCTTCGTATTCGTCCGCGAAAATTCGGAAGGCGACATCCCAAGGCGGGTCGGGCAGCGGCGCAGCCGCGCCGTGGAAATAGATGGCGCGCGCGTGGTAATTCCGTTGCCGAAGACGGAGCAAAAGATGCTTGTCCTTCAACACCTGAGGCGGCAATGCGGGCTCAACTTCGCGCGCGAAGAAGATCGGTTGCGGGTTGCCGTTGCCGAACGGCTCCAGCACTTCGAGCCAGCGAAGCAGATCGCCGTTTAGCTCGGCGAGGCTCAGCTCGTGGTCGAGATGCAAATGAGGCTGCAAATCTTCGTCGCGAACAAGTGCGCGTGCGACGCGGCGGAAGTCGTTCGCGAATTCCGCAAGCTTGTCTTCCTGTATCGTTAGGCCAGCAGCCATCTCGTGCCCGCCAAATTTTTCCAGCCAGCGGTCACAGCGGCTGAGCGCGTGGATCAAGGAGAGACCTTCTATGCTCCGCCCGCTTCCTTTGCCCATTCCGTTCTCGTCGAATCCAATCACGAAGGTGGGCCGGTGGTACTTGCGCACGAGGCGCGAGGCGACAATGCCGAGCACGCCGGGGTGCCACTCGCGGCGGCCCACCACGATCGCGGCGTCGCGCGCCGGATCGAAATCTTGTGCGACCTCGTCATCAGCCGCGGCGAAGATTGCTTTCTCGACCGCCTGCCGCTCGCGGTTCTGCGCATCGAGCAGTGTCGTGAGCTCCGCTGCCTCCTCTGCATCGCGGGTCCTGAGAAGTCGCAGTGCTTTCTCAGCCGTCGCCAGACGTCCGGCTGCATTGAGGCGCGGCCCGAGTCGAAAACCCACGTCCTCGGTGCACACCGTGCCACCCACTTCCGCGACTTCCATCAGCTTACGCAAACCGATTCGTTGTGTGCGCGAGATTTGTCGCAGGCCGTGGAACACCAGCGCGCGGTTCTCGCCTTCCAGCGGGACGATATCGGCTACGGTCCCGAGCGCGACGAGATCCAGTTGCGCCTTCAGGTCGAACCCCGGAACCGCCCTGCTCTTTAAGAGCGCGTGACAAACTTTGAAGACGACCCCTGCGCTGCACAAATACCGCAGCTCACACGCCTCCGAGATCTTCGGGTTGACGAGCGCCACACATTCCGGCAGCGCGGCTTTCGGTTCATGATGATCGAGCACGATCACATCCGTGCCGCGATCTCGCAGCTCGGCGATTTCCGTGAGCGAAGACGTCCCGCAATCCACCGTAATGAGAAGCTGCGGCTGATGCTGCCGCCAGCATCGCTCCACGCTTTCACGGCTGAGGCCGTAGCCTTCCTCCATGCGGAGTGGCAAAAAAAGTTCTGGAGCGACGCCGTAGGCCCGCAGCATTTCATCGAGCAACGCCAGCGACGTCACCCCATCGACGTCGTAGTCGCCGAAGAGGACAATGCGCTCGCGTCGATCGATGGCTTCGAAAATTCGCACGATCGCCGCGCGCATATTCGGCAGTCGGAAAGGATCGGTCAGCGTCCGGAGCCGTGGCTGAAGAAAGGCCTGGACGTCGTCGCGGCAGGTGAACGGCTTCCGTCGCAGGAGATTTGCGATGCAGGGTAAACCGCAAAGTTCTGCCCAGGCGATTACGCCGCTGTCAGCCTCCGGGAGCGGGGCCAGGATCCAACGTCTATCCACCGCCCATTTTATTCGTGCGACCGGGTCATGACAACACGAGTGGTTGCATCCCGAGACGAGTGGCCAATTTCATCGCATCAAACGGCGCATGCACTTTCGCGTCATTGTCGAAGTACGCGTAAACGTCGCGTTCCACTGAAGGCTTCATCGCGGCACGAAGCCGCCTATCCCCTGGCTGCCGCCCGCGACGCCAGGAGTCGATTCGCGCGCGCCACCAATCCAATTCGGGATCTGAATAGCCACTAACGTAGAGCTGCTCCGCTCCGTGTAAGCGAATGTAGACGAAGTTGGCCGTGAAATCTTCCGCGTAGGGCCATTTGCCCGCGGTGTCTGCGAAGACAAAGGCGATGTTGTACTCGCGCAGAAGCGCAAAGAATTCCGGAACCAGAAACGTAGGATGCCGGATCTCGACCGCATACCGAATCGGCCGGGCCACATCGAGGTTGCTCCACACTCCATATTTCAACTTTTCATCGTGCAAGTTCGTTAACTCCGCGGCTTCGGCCGTATTTTGCGGGAGCAAATTGAAGAAGCTGCGAAAACGTTCCTCGTTCCAGCCGAAGTTCGGCGGAAATTGCCACAGGATGGGCCCGAGCTTTTCGCGCAATGCCAGCAAGCCTGAGCCGAAGAAGTTCGCCAGTGGCGTCTCGATATCGCGCAGCTTTTTCATGTGCGTGATGAAACGCGCGCCCTTTACGCTGAAGATGAAGTTTGCCGGCGTTTCCGCGTACCACCGCTCGTAACTGGAGGGCATCTGCAGCGAGTAAAACGAGCCGTTAATCTCGATCGTGTTGTGCTGGCGGCTCGCATAACGCAGCTCGTCCCGCTGCCCGAGGGTCTTCGGATAGAAGACGCCGCGCCATGGCGGATAGGTCCAGCCAGAGATGCCGATGCGCAGCCGCGTCTCGGGCCAGCGCGCCTCTTGCGTGGCGGCTAAACCAGGCGCAGCACCGGTGCGTTCCCCTGCAGAATTGCGTGTTTTGCGCATAACGAGCGAAACTTGAGAAGACCTTGTTGCTCGCGATCAGCGAAGCCAAAACAAAGATTCTCGCGGAAGTAACGTTCGGAGAATGGCGGGTTAAAAGCGCCTTGCGCCGCAATGACTTCGTCCAGATGGCGGAGATTGCGATCACGCAATTCGCGCAATCGAGCCGCGATCTGGGTCGCATCTGCGACCTCCGGACGGATGAGCCAAATCGCGAAGACGAATGGGAGGCCTGTCATTCCTTTCCACCACGACCCTAGATCTCGGAATTGGAGATCAGTAGAATGCTCTTCACGGAACGAAATAGCCTGGTCTCCGATGAGCAAGCGTGCGCGGGTATCTGTCACGATCGCCTGATCGTCGGATGCAGGCGTCATGAACTGCGGCGCCAAGCCGTCTTCGGCCAACAAGCACCGCAGGAGATTCGTAGAGGTGCGCGATGCGGGATCCACCGCGACCTCCTCAATGTTCTCAATCCCCCGACGGTGAGCGAGAACGACGCTGTAGACCGGCCCGTCGGCACCGACTGCGACACCATTGACGATATTGTAAACAGGATCGCGCAGGAATTCGAAGCTGGAGACGAATGCGACATCCAGCTCAGCAGCGCGTAACTTGCGGCAGAGGTTCGCCGGATGATCGAATTCAACCGCACCGGGCCAGCCGTGGATCAGTGGGCGGGCATTAAGATATTTGACACAACCGATCCGAAGCGGGTCGCGCCGAGCCTGCGTCACACGCAAGCGAGCTCGGCTTGGGGCGTCGCTCTCGGGAGGGATCGACACGGCTCTCGGAAACCGAGATGGCGATAGAAACTGTCGCGCTGCACCGGCACCCGACCCGCTTCGATGATCACGTGCTCCAAGGTCGTGACGGTTTGCTCTTGCGGAGTCTTGGCGCCCGCCATGTGGAAGATTTTCTCCTCCATGATTGTGCCGTGCAAATCATCGACTCCGTAACTCAGCGCGATCTGCGCGAGCGGCAGACTCATTGAGACCCAATACGCAGTGAGATGATCGAAGTTATCGAGGTAGATGCGGCTGACGGCAAGATTGCGGAGTTGCTCGACAGCGGAAGCGCGTTTCACGTGCGCGAGAATCTCCGTCTGGGGCTCGAAAGCGAACGGCACAAAGCCGGTGAAGCCGCCGGTCTCGTCCTGTAGATCGCGCAATTGGCGCAGGTGGTCCACGCGATGCGCGAGCGTCTCCACGTGGCCGTAGAGCATTGTCGCGGTGCTACGGCCACCCATTCCGTGCCAGATGCGGTGGACCTCAAGCCATTCTTCCGCGCTTTCTTTGCCGCGGCAAAGTTCATCCCGCACTTCCGCATCGAAAATCTCCGCGCCTCCGCCGGTGAGGGCGCCGAGCCCCGCATCGCGCAGCGTCGCCAAAGTGTCAGCAATGGAGGTCTTTAAAATACGATGCGCTAGATGGCGAATCTCGATCGCAGTGAAAGCTTTGATGATGAGATCGGGATCCAGGGCGCGAACACTCTGCAGCAGCTTGAGGTACCAATCCTTCTTCAGCGTCGGATGCAACCCACCGACCATGTGGACCTCCGTAATTCCGAGCACGAGCGCATCCTGAACGGCAGCCGTGATCTCATCGATCGCAAGTTCAAAGGCATGCGCATCCCGTTTCCGCGCGGCGAAAGCACAGAACTGACAGGAGAGAATGCAGACGTTCGAATAGTTAATGTAGCGGTTGAGAATGTAGGTCGCGTAGTTGCCGTTCTTCCGCTCGCGGACCGCCGTCGCGAGGATGCCGAGGGCGTTCAGATCCTTGCAACGGTAGAGTTGCAGAGCATCGGCTTCAGTGATGCGCTCCGCCGCTCGCACCTTCTCCGCGATCGGGCGAAGTTCCTCGGGAATAAGGGACAGATTCATCAGGGAAAGGAAGCGCGAGATTGCGTGCAAAGGATGCAGTCCCTCTCCGGCTGATGCAACAGAAAGCACCACGACGCGCGTATTAGGAAGAACCGGCGCTCCAAGAAAAGGTCGCGCGTTGATTCCAAATAATCGTCTCTGCTCGTCTCCACCAAGTGTCGCGCCAAGATTCAGTGCCAGCCGGCTATTCTGACGCAGAGGTAGAAGACGTTCAATTAATGGAAGCCGTAGGCACTGGAGATACTGCGGCCTTCGAGCAGCTGGTGGAGAAACATCAGGCCCTTGTTCTCGGCACAGTCGGCCGCATGCTCGGCCACAACTCGGACGTTGAGGACGTCGCGCAGCAGGTTTTCGTGCGGGTCTGGAAAAGCGCCAAGCGCTATGTCCCGCGGGCAAAATTCACCACCTGGCTTCTGAAGATTACACGCAATCTCGTCTTCAACGAGCTACGCCGGCGCAAGCGGCACATGGCCACGTCGCTTCAGGGCGAGCCCGGCGAAGAGGAGATGCAGGTAAAGGACGAACGGATGCAGCAGCCGGATTCGTCGCTCTTGGAAAGCGAGCTCCACGAAGCGATCGCCAGCGCCATCGCACAGCTGCCCGAGACCCAGCGCATGGCGCTGGTGCTGCGGAGATTCGAGGAGTTGAGCTACGAGGAAATCGCGGAAGTCCTGGATCAGTCGGTCCCAGCCGTGAAGAGCCTGCTCTTCCGTGCGCGCACTGAATTGCGGCAGCGACTGAAGAGTTATCTCTCGCGCTGACTGCGAATATCCCGCTAGAAAACAAGAAGGACCGGCCTCCCTCGAGAACTCGCCCTTCTCAACCCCACAATTGTTTGCCGCATTAGAACTCGCGGTTTTTGCGTCGATCATGAGCTTTACCCGGCGACTGCTGCTCCTGGCCGGTGCCGGCGGCGTTCCTGGTTTCGGATAGTCCGCACGACCGGGCGATTTGAAGTGGGAAAAAGGCTCACCCTGGAATCCACCCACTACACCCGCCGAATTAATCCCGTAGCGTCGCATTGGAATTCACGTACACCGACTCCGCCGCAGAGAGCGTCAGGGCCTAGATTAACGGAATACCCGCTTCGATCACCGTGGCGAGCTGACGGGTGCCGAGCACCAGGTCAGTCTCTTTGACCAAGTATATTTTGTTGCCTCTCTTACTCGCATTCGCCTTCTGTTGCAGGGAGAGCACCATCAGCCCCGGCTCATGAGACTGGTTACAGCGTTGTCTTGATTGAGCGCCTCCTGAATACCGGAAACGATTTTCCCGGAGGCGTCGGGAGCTTGGTAGGAGAAGGAGATTATACGACGGTAGTTGTATTGAACACAGCAGTCGAGATGCCACTCCCCTCGTCGAGATATACCATTGGCCGCGCCCAAACCTTTCCCGCCTTCCTCCCTCTCGTGAAACCTTCCCGCCCGTGCTCTGCTTCAGTCGAAGTGCACCATGTCTCAAGAAACCTCACGATTTGGCATTGCTTTGACCAAAGCCTCAAAGCTGATCTGTATTCCACCGCCTTGAGAACGGAAAACGGAGTCTATCTGATTGATCCAATCTCGCTCTCTTCTCAGGCGGAAGCGGATTTGCTCGCGGCGGGGAAAGTCATCGCGGTTGTCGTCACGAACGGGAATCACGCGCGCGACTCGGCTTGTTTCGCGAAAAGGTTCGCTGTTCCAATTTATGCGGGGATCGAAGCGGGCATCACAGGAGTTGCGTCGCTCGCCAGCGCGTTTCTTCATGACGAGGTGCGCGTGATTTCGGTCGATGGTGCAGGGACAGGGGAGATTGCCTTGTATGATCAACGCGACGGCGGGACGATGATCATAGGCGATGCGCTGGTAAACTTCGGCTCGCACGGGTTCACGTTCCTGCCGCCGAAGTATTGCTCGCATCCGAAACGGATGCGGAAGTCCCTGCGAGATTTGTCGGCGCATTCCTTCGACAGAATGTGCTTTGCCCACGGCACGCCGATTCTCTCCCATGCGCGCGAGCGACTCGTCACCCTCCTCGACGCGGCGTGATGACATCCACACCCGCAGCCGTCCAGCCGGCCATGATTCACGGGAGCGCAACCAGGCGATTCTTCCAGCTGATCCGGTTCTCCCACACAATCTTTGCCCTTCCTTTTGCGCTGGGCGCGCTGCTTGTCGCGGCGCAGGGCCGCCCCACGCTGCGAACCGTTTTTCTCGTGCTCGCTTGCATGGTCCTCGCGCGAACCGCGGCCATGTTGTTCAACCGCCTCGCGGATTGGTCGCTCGATCAACGAAACCCCCGCACGGCGGCTCGCCATCTCCTCGTTCGGCGACCTGTCGCGGTGATCCTCTGGCTTGCTTCCGCGGCCGCGTTTATCGCGACTGCTTGCGCAATTAACCGCACCACCGGTCTGCTCGCGCCCGTCGCACTCGCGATCGTTTTCTTCTACTCCATCACGAAACGATTCACTGACACGACCCACTTCTTTCTCGGCCTGGCCCTCGCCGTTGCCCCAGCTGGCGCGTGGATCGCTCAAACCAGCCGGCTCGATCTGCCGCCGCTGGTTCTGGGCTTCGGCGTCCTCTGCTGGGTCGCGGGTTTCGATATCATCTATGCCACGCAAGATTATGAATTCGATCGCACGGAGGGGCTGCGCTCACTGGTCGTTAGGCTGGGTATTCCCCGTAGCCTTCGCGTGGCTATTTGGCTGCACGCAGTGATGTTTCTCGCGCTGCTGACCTTCGGCCTTGTTGCGAAACTCGGCTTCGTCTTTTTCGCCGCCATGCCGCTCATCGCCGGCGCACTCTTTTACGAACACCAGTCCGCGCGGCAGCTCGATCTCCTCGCAATCAACCGCGCCTTTTTTCTGAGCAACGCTTTCGTCAGCGCCGTTTTTCTGGTCGCGGTCGCCGTCGACCTCTGGCGTTAAGACACGTCCAGCTGCCCAATGCGCCGGGCGTGGCGTCCGCCCTCGAATGCTGTCGTGAGCCAGAGCCGCACGAGCGAGAGCGCGAGCTCCTCGGGCACGAGCCGTTCGCCTAACGAGAGGACATTCGCGTCATTGTGCTGACGCGAGAGGCGTGCGCTTTCCTCGTTCCAGCAAAGCGCGCAACGCACTCCCCGCACTTTATTTGCCGTCATGGCTTCGCCATTGCCCGAGCCGCCAAAAACAATTCCCCGCTCGCATTCTCCACGCGCGACTGCTTCCGCTGCCGGGCGAACGAAGAGAGGATAATCGACGGCTTCTTCGCTGAAAGTGCCAAAATCGACCACTTCATGTCCGAGAGACTGGAGCAATTCCTTGACCTTTTCCTTCAAACGAAAACCGGCGTGATCTGTGCCTAACGAGATCTTCATGTCGTTCCCACTCCGTGCACTTCCGCGAGCTGACGCCAGAGCTCGCGCTCGCGCTCAGTGATTTTCTTCGGAACACGAATCGCAATCGCGACGTATAGATCGCCCCGCGTTCCCGAGGCATTCGGAAGGCCACGCTCACGCAGACGAAAGCGCTGACCGTTCTGCGTGCCCGCCGGGATCTTGAGTCGCCGCGTTTCCTCCAAGGTCGGCACCTGGATTTCAGCTCCGAGCACCGCCTGCCAGGGCGCGAGATCGACCTCGTGCACGAGATCGCTGCCTTCGACGGAAAAGTCTGGATGGCGCGCCAGGCGCACCCGCAGAAAAAGATCGCCGCTCTTTCCGCCGCGCGCGCCCGCTTCGCCCTGCCCGGCGAGCCGGATCCGCTGGCCCTCGTGCACTCCGCGCGGGATCTTTACCTGATACGTCTCCATTTTGCTGGATGAGGTCCGACGAAACGACACCGTGCGTTTGGATCCGTGCAACGCCTCTTCCAGCGTGACCATAATGTCGGCTTCGACGTCGCTCCCTCGCTCGGCACCAACCCCCCGCCGGCCAAAGTCCGTAGCCGCTCCTCCGCCAAAGGCCGACTGGCCGCGGCCGCCGCCGAAGAACGCTTCGAAGAAATCGCTGAAGCCGGTCCCATTGAATTCGAACTCGACCCCGCCCCCATTGCCGCTCCCGAAAGGACTCCCACCTCCGCGCTGCGGTCCCCACCCGGGAGGCGGTTGTCCTCCGCCCGGCTGGTTCCAATCCGCGCCGAGCTGATCGTAACGCGCGCGCTTCTCCTTATCGCTCAGGACTTCATAGGCTTCATTGATCTGCTTAAACTTCTCCTCCGCGCTCTTCTTATCCTTGGCGACGTCCGGATGAAATTTGCGCGCGAGCTTCCGGAAAGCCGATTTGATCTCGTCGTCGGTCGCGGTTTTGGAGACGCCGAGCGTCTCGTAATAATCCCGGAATTGAACAGCCATGGCTCGCGCGCGGTGAATTTCTCCACATGCGCTTCGGCGCGCAACTGATCTTACGGCGCAATCGAGTTGCTCCTCTGCCTGGCTCGCCGCAACCTTTGCGATGCAAGAATTAGGCAAGCTTCTGATCGTTGTCGGAATCGTCGCGGTGCTGCTCGGGGCTGCACTTTGGAGTGGCTTCGGCGCCGGCTGGCTCGGACGCCTTCCGGGAGACATTCGGATCGAGCGCGGGAATTCCGGATTCTATTTCCCGATCGTCACCTGCATCATCATCAGCATTGTCCTGAGCGTTCTCATGTCTTTTTTTCGGCGGTGATTCGCTCCGGCCGATGGCTCGCGTCTCGTTCCGCCAAATCCAGCTCGAAGCGCATGTCGCTGCCTTGCGCCAATGCCGGCGTTGTCCCCGAATGCTCCCGCCGCCCATCTCCGGTGGGGCCGTGTTGAGCAATGTCATGCTCGTGGGCCAGGCCCCCGGCGTGAAAGAACCCGTGCTCGCGCGGCCTTTCGGCTGGACTGCGGGCCGGACTCTCTTCGGCTGGTTTAACGAGTTCTGCGGAATGACGGAGGCGGAGGTCCGCGCGTCGATCTACTTCGCCGCTGTCTGCCGCTGTTTTCCGGGTAAGACGCCTGCCGGTGGCGATCGCGTGCCAGCGCCCGACGAGATTCGCAACTGCTCTTCCTGGATGAACGATGAGATCGATCTTCTGCGGCCCGACCTTATTCTTCCTGTGGGCAAGCTCGCCATCGCGCAGTTCATGGTGGTGACTAGACTCGATGCAGTGATCGGTCTCACGTATTCGGTCCACCGGAATCGTCGAACGATTGACCTCATCCCGCTCCCGCATCCCTCCGGCGCATCGCCGTGGCATCGCATTCCTCCGGGAAAGGCGTTGCTCGAAAACTCCATGCGCTTGATCGCGCGTCATCCGGCAATGGCTGAGAAGGTAAATCTCCATTCCCAGAGAGTCGGCTAAATTGAGAAGCAGGGACTGAGGAAATTTCCCACTGTGCGGCGTCGTGTGTTAGATGAAAGTGAGCGGAAGGATCGCGGACCCTTGCAGCTTCTGGGTAGCGCACGTTTGTAGCGTGCTGGTAATCCCGAAAGCATTCGGGATTACAAATTTTTGCAGCGGGGCGCACTAGGTGCGCTTCCACTGTTCGGCTGCCGTGACTGTTCTATCTCAGCTAATCCCTGTCGGAACTCTAACCTCCCCCAGAAGTTCGTCGCCGGAGTGCGGCGACCGGCATGTTGGAAGCCTGTGCTACCCATTCGGCTTTCGTATCTGAGGGCTTCAGGAAATTTCGTGCTTTCCTGCTTTCCGGATTCGCTCATTCTCTGCACCTATGCGGCGCAGAATTCGCGTCACTGTTTGGGGTGAGAACGTGCACGAGCGAAAGAACCCGATCGTGGGCGAGATCTATCCCAAAGGGATGCACGCGGCCATCGCGGAAGGCATCGAAGAGGAGCGTGAGTTCAAAGTTCGCACGGCGACGCTACAGGAAGCGCAGCATGGTCTAACGAAAGATGTCTTAGAGGAGACCGACGTGCTCGTTTGGTGGGGGCATGCCGCGCACGGAAAAGTAAGCGATCGCGTGGTGGAGCGGGTTCTGACGCGCGTCTGGCAGGGCATGGGATTCATCGCCTTGCACTCGGCGCATTATTCCAAACCGTTCAAGCGCCTCATGGGCACGACCTGCTCGCTCACCTGGCGCGAAGCCGGGGAGAAAGAACGGCTCTGGGTCTGTAACCCCGCGCATCCGATCGCCCGCGGGATTGATCGCTACTTTGAGATTCTCCATACTGAAATGTATGGCGAACCGTTCGCCATTCCGGCGCCGGACGAGATCGTCTTTATCTCCTGGTTCGAAGGCGGCGAAGTTTTCCGTTCCGGCTGCACCTGGAAACGCGGCAACGGGAAAATCTTCTACTTCCGTCCCGGGCACGAAGTTTATCCCATCTACTATCATCCAGTCGTTAGGCAGGTTTTACGCAATGCGGTCGATTGGGCAGCGCCGGACGCGGAGAAATGGATCGACACCTGTCCTCAAATTCCCCCACGCAAAGCCGCAGAGCCTCTTGAGGTAAAGGGCCCGCGCATGCACAAGGAAGGGGAAGCCGGGTTCAGATGAGGAACAAAGTCCCACAGGTCACGCTTGCGTTTTGGATCATCAAAATCGCCGGGACGACGCTCGGCGAAACTGGCGGGGACGCGTTGTCCATGACGCTCAATCTCGGCTACGCCATTGGCACGGCCATCCTCTTCGGGTTCTTCGTCGCGACCGTGTCGGCGCAGATGCTTCGAGCAAATTGCATCGCTTCCTCTACTGGGCTGTCATCCTCGCGACGACTGTGAGCACGACGACATCCGATTATCTGACGCGCGACGCGGGGCTCGGATACTGGTGGACCTCGCTCACCCTTATCGGCGGCGTGCTCGCGGCGCTCGGCGCCTGGCACTTCTCGTTAGGCTCAGTCAACGTGAATCAGATCACGAGCCGCAAAGCAGAGACGTTCTATTGGCTGACCATCCTTGTCTCAAACACGCTTGGCACCGCGCTGGGCGATTGCCTCGCAGATACATCCGGCTTCGGCTACGGAGGCGGCGCGCTCGTTTGCGGTAGCGCACTTGCGGGCACGGCGGTGCTGTATTTCTTCACGAGCATCTCGCCTGTCGCTCTCTTCCGAGCAGCGTTTATTCTGACGAGACCGCTCGGCGTGACGCTCGGCGATATTCTGACGAAGCCGCTACATGCCGGTGGATTGAACCTGAGTCGCTTCAGTTCGTCGTCCGTGCTTTTAGCACTGATTGATCGCCTGCATTTTGCTGACGTCGCCGCGCTCGGAAGAAGAAGGTACTCAGATAAACCAACTGCATCCTGCCCCAAACTTGGTTCGCGCATCTTCTTCGCGGGTGGGCTAGCAGGACGCAACGCAGGCTTGCGGCGGCTCCGTTTGCGCGCAGCCCGCGCGGCTCAGGATTTCTTTGACGACGAAGGCGGTTTGCGCGTGAAGACGTTTTTTGACGTCTGCCCAATCTTGCCCAAAGCACTTTCCGGCGGGAAAAGCAGAGGCCATGCCCTGCGTCGCGGGACACATCTCCCAAGCGCTTCTGAACGCACCCGCGCCTGCGCTTGTCTCTGGACAAGATGCCCGAGTCATAGTCGCTTTGTCGCTCTCGGACGTTATGAATTGCCGCCTTTTCGTCTCCGCTCTCCTTTCCACGGGAATCATCCATGCGGTTACCGCCGCCGGGCCTGACGCCCTCCCCGCAAAAGTGGCGGGTTTTTCGTTTATGAAAACCGTCGGGACAATTTCGGAATATCGGCTCGAGAGCAACGGTCTTCAGGTGCTGCTCCTGCCGGAACACTCGAGCCCGACCTTGACCTTCATGGTGACATATCGGGTCGGCTCGCGGAATGAAGTCACCGGGACAACGGGCGCGACGCATTTGCTCGAGCATCTGATGTTCAAGGGCACGCCGACTTTCAATCGGGAAAAGGGAACGAGCGTAGATCAATTGCTGGAGCGCGTCGGCGGAATCTACAACGCGTCCACCTGGCTGGATCGGACCAATTATTACGCCAACATTGGCAGCGAGAATTTGGAAGGATACGTCGCGATCGAAGCCGACCGGATGCGCAATCTCTCCCTCCGCGAAGCGGACCGGAAACCGGAGATGACGGTGGTGCGGAATGAATTCGAGATCGGCGAGAACGAACCCAGCCAGGCGCTCGAAAAAGAGATCTATTCCGCCGCTTACATCGCTCATCCGTATCATCATTCCACGATCGGCTGGCGTTCCGACATCGAGAAGGTGCCGATCGAGAAGCTGCAGGAGTTTTACAATACGTTCTACTGGCCGGACAACGCGACCGTCTCCGTCATCGGCGATTTCGAGCCGGCGAAGGTGCTGGAGCTGATCAAGAAATGTTACGGCGCGATCCCGAAGGCGCCGAAGCCGATTCCGCCAATGTATACCGAGGAGCCGGAGCAGACCGGGGCGCGTCGCGTGATGGTGCAACGCGCCGGTGAGCTCGGTGTGGTGGCGATGGCGCATAAAATTCCAGCAGCCACCCATCCCGACCAGGCCGCGTTGAAAATCCTCGACGTGATTTTGACGGAAGGGAA
>JACCTI010000079.1 GCA_013812515.1 Chthoniobacterales bacterium | reverse complement strand
AATTCGTGTCTGCGGGACTCAGACTCCAGCACGCCAGAGGCGTGCGCTACCCAGATCGACCGTGAGAGCCGTTGAAGTTCAAAGGAGGCCATCGCGCTTAAGCTCGGATACAAATTGCTCGTGCGAAATGGTGACAATGCTCGGCAGTGGCGTGTTCCGACCTCGAACAGGTTGAACCAGGATACCGTGGACGCGGATGTCCAGTGCCGGTAGGAACTGCTGAAACAGCCTCCACGAGTTCAGGTAGACGCTCGGAGAATACTTGTGCCGTCCGTATTTGCCCGGTATCGTAGCCTTGACGACGCGCGGAGAAGCCCCCTCCAAGTAGCGCGTGACATAGTGCTCTGAGCCTTTGGTCGCGTCGGGCGTTAGCGGGAGTTTGCGCCAAGTAGAACACCTCTGCACTCCATTCCGGCGCGATTTTGAGAAGGAGAGCCGTCTCCTCATCAATGGCGTTTACTCGCTCGAGGTCGCTCGAGAAAGGCCCGTTCCAAGAGTACGAACGTCCGAGTTGCTCACGTACAAATGTGAGCCACTTCGCGAAAGCTGCTTCGATTTCCAATCCTGCCGCAGAGCGCTGTCGCTTTTGCCTTTTGCTGATCGGACGGCCTTTGCCACGGCTGCGTTTGTCTTCGTCCAAAATTGCTTATTCGACATCGGTGGACAGGGAAGACTATAGGCAATTTGCGCGTGCTGTCAGGGGTTTAACCGCTTGAGCTCGGAAACGAATTGCTCGTGCGGAATGGTGGGTTCATCCCGGCGCTCTGTTACGACAGCCAGATCATCCAAATCCTCCAGCAGTTTTTCGTAGTCGGAGATTGGAAGCGTGCAGAAAGGTTGATCCGCCTTCGCCTGGCTACGGCGCCACCGGTGGTTGAGAGTTGATTGTTGAGAGCGACAGACTCCAGGTTGCTCGCGGGGCGGCGTGCCACGAGGTCGCGAACCGCCAAAACTGAAGTCCGTTGCGGCGAGGCGCCGCAACCAGCACGCGGGTCGCGCGCGCTCCCCGGATGATGCTCCGTTATCAGGCGAAGTTGATGTTGTTGGCGATGCCGCTCTCTCCTGCTCGGTCCAGTAGTCGCAAGATATTGATGCACTCAGTTCGCGCACTGCGGCGTCGGATCAGGATGATCAAGCCGTGATGTAGCTGCTGCGCGGATAATGCAAGATAGTCATTTCGGTTGCACGTGATCGTCACGCACCCGGTCTCCTGAGCAGCCGCGAAGACTTGGGAATCGGGCGCGTCGGGCGGGAGAACATCGCGCAGCACGATCGCTTCGTGGCCATGCCGGCGAAGAGCATCCGCAACGGCGTCGTTGACGTCGTGGTCGAGAAAAAACTTCACTCCGCCGGCTGCTCGATCTGTGCGAGCGCGAGGCGCTCGATCTCAGCGCGGTGGTCTTCGTAGTAGGCAAGGCACTCGTAAATCTGTGCGCGAGAAAGGTCGGGGAATGCCTCCCGAATCGTTTCAACATCGTTGCCGAGCAGGTGATATGCGACAACGTCGTGCACGCCGATGCGCGTATTCTCGACGCGCGCATTGCCGCCCCGCACGCCGGGCGTGCGGACGATGTAGCGGTAGGATGTGGAGACGTCGGCCATTGGTTGGAAGTTTAACCGCCACATGCCAATCCGTCAGCAAAGTTCGTTTTCGGCTAGCATCCGAAAGTCCGAGCCGGACCGGCATTACAGGGCGGGCGTTAAAAGGAAATTATCGCGCTTGAGCTCGGAAACGAATTGTTTCAGTAGAATGGTGGATTCGTCGCGGCGCTCTGCGACGACAGCTAGATCATCCAAATCCACCAGCAGTTTTTCGTAGTCGGAGATTGGAAGCACGGCGGCGGTGCGTTCGCCGTGGTCGTCTGTGATGCACTTAATGGGATCGCTCACAACCTGAGAGTATCAGTCGCGGGCCATGGACTCAAGATTGCTCGCGGCGCCGTAGCTGATCCTCACGCGGATCAGCAAGGCAGTTTCACACCGTCGCCTCGAGTGGGATATGGCTCGTCACGAGTTCCCGCAGATTGAGTTTCCGGCTGGCGTGATCGATATCGATTCCCGCCAGGTTACCTTCCGCGTCGTAATCCAGAACAACCCCTTCTGACACTTCCTGGCTCTCGACGCTCGGTCTCTGCGAGAGATCGATGTAGAGGGAGTCGGTGTCTGGGAAATAGCTGAGCTTCATGGCCGGAATCTGCGATCCAGAAATGCGTTGTGGATGGTGAGCTTATCGGAAAGCGTCACGACGGGCAAGAATCGCCCTTCCAGCTCATCGACCGCAGCCCAGAATCGATAACGATCCTGCTCCTGGATTTCGCTGCGGATCGCTGATTGCACGACTCGGATGCACATCTCTTTTGTGAGGTACGAGCGCTTGCGCATCACCTGATTCTCGAAGTAAGACGTGAAGTGGTAAGCGGGCACGCGTGCAGTTTATCAAAGGCGATGAACTGAGGAAGCCCGCTGAGTTGAAGAGAGATCCTTCGACAGTCTCAGGATGACAACGCTCGACGCGTTGTCACTTCATCCGATCGAAGGTCTTCTGCAGCAGATGATGCGGAAGTGACGAGTGACAGGTGATCAGTGACCAGCAGGCTCTCGTTTCAATCCGGCGATTCCGATCCAGTCGTGGATGCGAGCGCTCATCTGCTCACTGCTGATCAAGCGCCCTTCTTTGATGTCCTGCTCTGCCTCACGCAACGCACCGGGCGCCTTTACTCCTTCGAGGAAGGCGATCACCTGCTCGCGGGAGACGCTGGGGAAACCGTCGAGGAATTCCTCAATCGAATCGCCACCTTCGAGGTTAATCGATCAGATTCTGGATGGGCACGCGCGTGCCCGCAAAACAGGGCGAACCGCTCATAATCTCGGGATCGATTTCGACGACGGAGCTCATTTCATACGGTCGAAGGTCTTTTGAAGCAGCGCGAGGTCACTCGGCTGGCCAAGCTTCTCGCGCGTGGAGTCTACCCACTTTTTTTCGAGCGCGTTCTTCGTTGGTCTGTCGTTCTGATAGAACACGCCGAATACCCCCGGGAACGGGAGCTGGGCCAGCTTGTACGCCGCCAGTTCATCCGTCACATCATGCCGCAATTCATCTTCGGGCGTGTTGTCCCACTTTTTCTCCTGAATCACCTCAAAGCTCCCGCCCTTCCTCGGGTTGGCAGGGTCAAACGCGCCCGGAAAGAACTCCACACATTCAGACAAACACTCAATCACTGAAAAGCCCTGGTGATCCATGGCGCGCTCGATCATCTGGATCATGTGGTTGACCTGGCTGGCGTGGGTGCGCGCGACGAAGGTGGCGCCGCCGCAGATGAGTTTTTTCATCGGGTTCACCGGCTGGTCGATGGCGCCGGTGGGGTCGGTCTTGCTCTTGAAGCCGATGGGCGAGGTGGGCGAGGTCTGCTTCTTGGTCAGGCCATAGACGAAGTTGTCCATGATGACGTAGGTCATGTTGATGTTCTTGCGCGCGCCGTGGTCGAGGTGGTTGCCGCCGATGCTGAAGCCGTCGCCGTCGCCGCCGAAGAGGAAGACGT
>JACCTI010000025.1 GCA_013812515.1 Chthoniobacterales bacterium | reverse complement strand
TTCCGCTCGTGATCACGGTGCATTCACTGGAACCGTTGCGACCCTGGAAACGCGAGCAACTTGGCGGCGGCTACGACTTCACCGTCTGGCTCGAGAAGACCGCGCTGGAAATGGCTGATGCAGTAATCGCCGTCTCCGGTGGAACAAAAAACGACGTGGAACGGCTCTTTCACATCGCTCCTGAAAGATTGCACGTGATTCATAACGGGATTGATCTCGATGAGTATCAAAAGGTTACCACCACTGTCGCGCTGCAGAAATACGGGATCGATCGCGCGCAGCCGTTCGTGCTTTTCGTTGGCCGCATTACGCGGCAGAAAGGAATCATCCACCTGGTGCGCGCGATCGAACACATGGCTGATGGTTTTCAGATTGTGCTCTGCGCGGGCGCGCCCGACACGCCCGAAATCGCCCAGAAAATGGAGGCAGCGGTCGCCCGTGCGAGCGCGAAACGCCGCGGCATCATTTGGATCCGGGAGATGGTCGACAAGGCGACGATGATTGAACTGTACTCGCAGGCTGCGGTGTTTTGTTGCCCCTCCATCTATGAGCCCTTCGGCATCATCAATCTCGAAGCGATGGCTTGCGAGACGGCGGTGGTGGCGAGCGCGGTCGGCGGCATCAAGGAAGTTGTGGTGGATGGCGAGACCGGGTTCTTAGTTCCGCTGGAGCAGATGACGGAAAGCCTTTTCGAGCCGACGAACCCGGCACAATTCGAGCGCGATCTGGCGCGGAGGATCAACGAGCTCATGGCGAATCCCGAGATGCGTCTGCGCTTTGGCCGCTCGGGCAGAGAACGCGCGGAACAGATGTTCGGCTGGGGCGCGATCGCGGCGCAAACAAAGCAGCTCTACGAACAGCTGTTGGACGAAGGCTCCACAAGCTCGTCGTCCTGAGGCCCGAACTGCTTTCGGGGCGAAGGACCTCACTCAAGCACGCGAACTACGCTTCGACGTGTGTGATCCATCCTCTTTTGTGAGGTCCCTCGGCGTGCTTCGCCAGCCTCGGGATGACAGCCGTGCGAAAGCTGTCAGGGTAAGGTGCCTCCATGTTTGTCGACCGAATCAAAGTGTTTGCCCAAGGCGGTAACGGCGGCCGCGGTTGCGTCAGTTTTCGCCGCGAAAAATTTGTTCCGCGGGGTGGACCCGATGGCGGTGATGGCGGCCGTGGCGGGAACGTCGTTCTGCGTGCGGATGTGCATACGGACAACCTCGCGAACCTGTTTTACGAACCGATTATCAAGGCGAAGTCTGGCGGTCACGGGATGGGAAAAAAGATGCATGGAAAAGGTGCGTCGGATAAGACAGTGAACGTGCCAATCGGTACGGTGGTGTATCGAACAGAAGCGCCGGCGCCGAAGGACGAAGCGGATGATGTCTATATGTCACATAGGCCTGATGCGTCCTATGCGCATCCTGATGCTGCCACGCGTGAGTTGCACAAAGAGCCGGACTCCGCGGTGTCACTTCAGCAGCTCGCGGACCTGGCGGAGGAAGGGCAGGAGTTTGTGCTCTGCGCGGGTGGGAAAGGCGGGAAGGGGAACGTACACTTTAAAAGCGCGCGCAATCGCGCTCCGGTGCAATACACCGAAGGGGGAGAAGGTGAACAAGGCCACTTCCTGCTCGAGCTGCGCACGATCGCGGACGCGGCCCTGGTCGGCTATCCGAATGCCGGCAAGTCCACTCTGCTCGGCAAGATTTCGGCCGCGCATCCGAAGGTCGCCGCGTATCCTTTTACGACACTGCGCCCGAGCGTCGGCGTGGTTGAGTTGGACGATTACCGCCGCGTGACGGTGGCTGACATCCCGGGTTTGATCGAGGGAGCGCATCGCAACGTCGGACTGGGTCACGATTTTCTCCGGCACACCACGCGTTGCCGTTACCTGCTTTTCGTCCTGGACGTCGCCGGGAGCGAGGGGCGTCATCCGATCGAGGATCTGCAAAGCTTGCGTCGCGAGATCGATTTGTATGACAGGCGCCTGTCGCAACGCCCCTGGTGCATCCTCGCGAACAAGGTGGACCTGCCCGGCACGGACGAGCATTTGCAGGCGCTGCGGACACGGTTTCCCGGATTGAATATCATCCCGATATCCGCGGAAAAGGGTGGGGGACTCCCGGAGTTGAAAGAGCATCTGACGGAGTGGGTGGCGGCAAGCGCCGCGCCTAACGAGTCATTGAACGAAGCGGAGTCCGAGGGAGTGACCGCAGGCGAATACCGTTAGACAAGCAGGACGAGATCGAGAACAATCACGGACTTTATGGCCGAACGCGTCGTAGCGAGCTATTGCACCACGTTTCTGAAACCGGAGATGCTGCACATCTACCGGCAAGTTTCAGCGCTCCAGACCTATCGCACTTTCGTCATGACCAAGGCGCTCCAGAACAGCGAGCGCTTCCCGTGCCGGGACGTCGAAATTATTCCCGAGCCGCAGATGAATCCGATCCGGCACGGCTGGTTGAAGTTCGTCGAACGCCGGCCGCCCATCGTTTATCGCGGCGAGTATCAGATGCTGGCGTCACTGCTGCAACGCCGTGGCGCGGACCTGATGCACATCTACTTTGGCCATACCGGCGTGCATCTCCTGCCGTTCATCGAACGTTGGGACAAACCGTGCGTGGTCTCGTTCCACGGCGCGGATGTCGCGCTGAAGAAAGACATTCGCGATTACGGCGCAAAGCTGCAGAAGCTCTTCGAGGCAGTGCCGCTGGTTTTCGCACGCTCGCGTTCCCTTGCGAATCGCTTAATTGCGCTGGGATGTCCGCCCGACAAACTGCGCATCAGCCGCACGGGCGTGCCGTTGAAGGATTTTCCCTTCCTGCGGCGTGAAGCGCCGATCGAGGGACGCTGGAAGCTCATGCAAGCCTGCCGCTTGATCCCGAAAAAAGGTGTGGCGACGACCCTCTGCGCCTTTGCCATTTTCCAGAAGGAGTTCCCAAACGCCGAGTTGGTAATTGCAGGGAAGGGTCCGCTCCAGGCGCACCTCGAAGAGCTGACGGAGGAGTTGGGCATTGCGAGCAAAGTGCGCTTCCACGGGTTTGTGTCGCAGAGCGAATTGATCGAGCTTTACCGGCAGTCGCACATCTTCCTGCACCCAAGCGAAACGCCGCCGGATCAGAACCAGGAGGGCGTTCCCAATTCTATTCTGGAAGCCATGTCCACCGGTCTGCCCATCGCCGCGACGAGGCATGGCGGCATTCCGGAGGCGGTCGAGCACGGGCGCTGCGGGTTCCTGGTTGAGGAACGCGATTTCGAAGCGCTCGCCTCCGCGATCAAGGAAATCGCGCGTTCACCTGGCACTTTCCGCGAGATGGGTCTGCTCGGCCATGAGCATGTCTCCGCGCAATTTGAGCAAGGCGCACAGATCCGGCAACTGGAAACGCTCTACGACGAAGCCGTCTCGCTCGCTCGTGAAAATGTGCGTTTTCTTGCGCCCGCCGAGGTGCGGCGCGCGCGAACTTTCGCGGAACACGCG
>JACCTI010000477.1 GCA_013812515.1 Chthoniobacterales bacterium | reverse complement strand
TGAGATCCGGGCCGAGATCAAGACAAAGTCGATCATCGTTTTCGGCAAGGTGCAGGGTAACATCACAGTGGGCGAGCGCTGCGAATTGAACTCGCGCTCCACGCTCCAGGGTGACCTCAAGGCGGCTCGTCTGGTCATTGAGGAAGGCGCGACGTTTGTCGGGAAATCGGAAGTGACCAGTGGTGTGAGAACGGGAAGTAATTCCCGCCCTGAAATCGTAAGGAACGACGAACCCGCGGCTCCGCTGAAAGCTGCTTTTCGGCGCTCGCGCCTGGCCTTCCCTTCGCAATCAGTGGCTAAGTCCGGCCCTGCTAAGCTCGGCGTGGAGTGTCCACACTGTGGCTTCAAGCAGTCGGAGTATGCCGCCGCCAAGAGCACCATGTGCCGTCAATGCGGCGGCAGCTTTTCTCCCGCTGCGCCCAAGGCTCGCGAGATAAACCTGCGCACCGCAGGCGAGACTCAGCCCGCGCCTGCCGCGAGCGACCACCCGGCCTCCATGCTGAAGAAGCTGGAGGGATTTTGGGGCGAGGAGGGAAGCTCAACCGTGCGATGCTTCGAATGCGGGGCGACCCAGGAAGTCATTGCTGCGGCTAGTTCGACCATCTGCCCAAAGTGCAGCGCACATGTTGATCTGCGCGACTATAAAATCACGACGAATTTCAACCGCGCGATTCGTACCCATGGCGAAGTGCACGTGACGCCTAGAGGAGGTTTGAGCAGCAGTCAGATCGTTTGCCGCTCGGCCCTCATCGAGGGCAAGCTGCGCGGCGATCTGCACTGCTCCGGGACCTGCACGGTAAACTCCTCCGGGAAAGTCGCGGGTCGTGTCTCCGCCGCGCACGTGCTCGTGGAACGGAAGTCGGAGGTGCAGTTCTTCCGGCGGGTTCGCGCGAAGAGCGTGGAGATTCGCGGACATATGACGGGGGAAGTCATTGCCGAAAGCGCTGTCGTGATCCACCGAAATGGTTCGCTCAATGGGAACGTCACGGCAAAGTCGATTTCCGTGGAAAAAGGCGGGATGTTTTCGGGCCAACTGGTGATCGGCAGCAGCAGCCTCACGCAAGCCGAGCTCCTGCCCGCTAAGCCCCCAAGCACCACGCCGAACTTCGAGACGCCCGGTTTCGTCCAGCGACTTCTTCAGGAAGTGGTGAGTGAGTTCCACGGTCGCTTCGCAAAATCCTAGCGCCGCCTGGCCTACGACCTAAGCCTTCGGGCTTGATGCAAGAAAAGCTGCTTCCGCGCAGTCCGTACGACCGACTTGGCGGTTATGTGCATCTGCCTCGTTTGATTGACAAGGCCAAGCTGCATCGCAAGGGTCTGCTGGACGGTTACAACTACAAGACTGTCGGTTTCGATAAGCATCTGCTCGCTTTTCTTGAATTGGAGCCCGACAGCTTTGAGGAAGCGGCCAATCGTCTGGATGACGACAAGGAAATTTTGGCTTGGATCGAGCAGAATGGCGCCAAACACGCGCCCGAAGAAATCGAGGAATGGAATCGGGCGATGATCACACGCCACCCCGACACCGCGGTGAAGAAGGCGCGCTTCACCCATTTTCTAAAGGAAGCAGGCGGCGAAGGACGCAAGGATATTCAAACTTACTTCGATCTGATCGAGTTCGACGAAGACCGGATGGAGTGACGGAGCCCGCGCGCCTGCGAACCGGAAGACGCCGGCGCCTGGCAAAGTAGCCGCGCTGCTTTTTCCTAGAGCTGCCCAAATGGATTTCCGCCTCGCCACGCGAGTTGTAGCCAGGGCGCTGACCCCGGCGCCGAAACGAAGGTTCGCGCTCTTAAGACTGCTAAAGTAGCCGCATCTGCGCCGCCGGGGTCGGCGCCCCCCGGCTACAACTTCGCGGCTGTCTGCTGAACAGCTCTAATGGCTGTTCGCTACGATTTGCCCGCGGGTTTCATCAACTCGAGCCTAGCGCTCACTTTCTGAATGGCGTTCGCCTGCTCCTTCAGTGCGGCAGTAAGGTTCTTGATCGCCTTCGTTTGCTGCGCGTTAGTTTTTTCTTCCCGGATAGCTGAGCTTTGAGTTGAGCAATTGTCGTCTGTTGGTCCTCCACTTTGCGGTGCTCTTTCAGAAACTCGTTAGGAGTATGGTGTCCACGGCGTCGTGACGCACCGTGTTGATCTTGCCCTCTATTCTCCCAGTCAGTCACGACGCCACCGCAACTGGATCGAGTCAGGCGCTACCGGGAGCGAACGTCCCGAACCAGCTTTCTGTTGAGTGCGATATTGTTGCGGGAGTGCCCGTGGGTGGCCAAGGTTATTCTACCCTGCTACTGGCCATCGGCGGTCACAGACCGCCGAAAATCCGAGGCCTACACCTTCCGGAACTGCTTGAACAGCTCGTTCGCCTCTTCCAGCGTTTCCTTGCTTCCGATATCGAACCAGGTGCCTTTGATCTGGTAAGTCTTCACTCGCTTCCGCTGGTAGAGCCACTGAATGAACCGCCCTGGTTGATCGGGGTTGTTTCCCGCCGCGATGTAGGTCGTGAAGAGGGGCACCGTTTCACGCGAGAAATAGTACAAGGCGATCCCGGTCAACGTGCTCTTCGGCTGCGCCGGCTTCTCTTCGAAGGAGGTGATAATGCCATCCGCGTCGGTCGTAATCGCACTGTACTTCTTGATCGCCTCCAAATTGCCGACGTCGAAGGTCGCGAGCGTCGCCTCTGAGCCCCGAGCGTGGACCGCGAACTCGGTCAGCGGTTCACTGAAAAGATTGTCACCCGCCACGATGATCAGATCATCCTGCGCAAGATTCTCGCGCAGGAGGACGAGATTAATGTCGCCGATCGCGCCGAGCTTGTCGGCGTCGTCCTTCGAACCGTCGTTAATAACCTTCAGGCTCAGCTTTTCCGAGCGCTGCTGATAGCTGTCCGCCCAATGCTGGAAATCCTGTGCGAACTTGCTGTTTGTTACCACGTAAACCGTTTGGATATCCGGAATGGGCGCGAGATTATTGAGCACCCATTCGATCATCGGTTTACCGGCGATCTCGAGCAGCGGTTTCGCCTTTGTGAGGGTGAGGGGATAAAGACGCGTGGCGTAGCCGGCAGCAAGGATAAGGACGTTCATACGATAGAAATTGTTGGAGTGACGAGGCTGAGACACTAGTCGTCGCGCGCGGGCCGGCCAGTCGGTTTTTCGCGTCGCGCGACTTATCCGAGCGCCGCTTTCTGCAACCTTTTCTGCAGTAGGGCGATGCGCGTGTTGTCGGTGATTTTCGTGCGCGTGCTGCCATCCACGACATAGAAAGTATCCACAGCCGCTCCCTTTTCCGTGCTGATGCGTGAGAGCGCGATCGAAACGCCTTCGTCGCCTAAGGCGGTCAACAGGTCGTAAAGTAGTCCGAGCCGGTCAGGCGTTTGGATTTGAACGAGCGTATAGTTCGGATGCGCGCGATTGTCGCACGCGATCGTCGTCGGGAACTCCAGGTCGTCCGTGGTCTTCCGCAACGAGATTTTTCGCCGCGCGTTTTCGAGGAGGGGCTGAAAGTCGAACTGCGGCTCGGAGAGAGCCTTACGCAGGGTGCTCTCGACGAAGGCAAAATCGTTCTCCTCCGTGACCGCACGTCCGCGCGGATCGCAAACGCGAAAGACGTCCAGAACCACGTTGTCGCCGCGCGTGTAGATGTCGGCGCTGAGGATATTCAGCGGAACAATCGAGAGCGACCCGGCGATTTTTGCGAGGAGTTGCTGGCTATCCCATGTGCAAAGCGAAACCGTGCTATGTCCATGCCTGGGGAACGCTTCCCAGTTCAAAACAGAGGTGAGCACCGGCCCGCTTTCGCTGAAGAGCTCCTGCAAGAACTGGCGAAACAATCGCAGGTGTGATGTGATTTCCTCCACCCCAAACGCGCGGAAGTAATTGTCCGGCATATATTCGAAATGCGCCTCCACCTCGTCCGCGAAGTCTGGGGACAAACGTGCGGCAACTGCGCCTTGCAAGAACTCGCGTTCAATCTTCCGCGCCTGGAAGAATGCGGCCTGATCGGAAAGATATTGAGACGTCGCATGGTAGAGATGCCAGACAAGCGACTCCTTCCAGTCCGACCATGCATCCGCGCTCGTGCCTTGCCCATCCGCGAGCGTGAGCAACATGAGCGCGTCGAGGTTGCGCTGATTGCGAACGAGCCCGGCAAACTCCACCGCCGTTTCCGGATCATCCAGGTTCCGTTGCTGCGCGATGTTCGAGAGCGTGAGGTGATGATCAACCAGGAGAATGAGCGACTTTCGCTGCTCGGAGGTTAGCTGGAGACGAGCCGCCGCGCGTTGCGCAAAGAGCGCGCTCGCTTCCGAGTGCGGCCGCGCACCAACGCCTTTGCCCGTATCGTGCAGCAACAAGGCGAGATAAAGAACGAGCGGATCATCGATTCGCTCGAACAGCTCGCAATACGGCAGCAATTTCATATCCTGGGTTGTCATGAGCGCGTCCAGCTTCTCAATGCAGACGAGCGTGTGCTCATCCGCGGTGTAACGATGGAAAAATTCGTGCTGCACGAGGCAGGTTAGAGGGCCGAACTCCGGGATGTAGCGCCCGAGGAAGTCCACGCGGTGCATCATGCGGAGCGCCGCGCCGGCCCGACCTTTGCGCGAGAGGATGCGTTTGAAAATCTCGCGCGGAGCGGTCGCATAACGAAACGTGTTCGTCACCAGCGCGGGCGTGCGTGAGAGCGCATCCTCCAGCTCCGGGCTTAAATTCAGTTCGTGTAATTGCGCCTCTTCAAAGACTTGCATCGCAGCAAGTGGGTCCCGATGGAGGAGGTCGCCCTCTTTCAGGTAAAGCTGACCGTGGCGGCTAACGAGTGATCCGAATTCCTCCACATCGGATGCAGTCTGTCTGGTAAATGGGAAAAGCGCCCCCCTCCCATTGGCAGAGGCCGTCGCGGCGAACTGTTCCGTGATTCGCTCGGTCACGCGGAAAATGTTCCGCATGTGCTCGTAGCAATCTTTCATGAGCGCCTCGCTCAAGGTCGGGCCGCGCTTGCGCGGGTAACGCAAACGTTGGGCGATCTGTTCCTGGATATTCATGTGCAGCACATCGGTTGCGCGGCCACTCGCGTAGTGCAGCTCGGTGCGAACGCGCAGCAGAAAATCATAGGCAGTCTCGATCCGGCGCTGATCGGCTTCGCTGAGCCAGTCTTTGCCGACCAAGTGCGTTGTCGTCAGGGCACCCTCGCGGAAAAAAGTGATCCAGAGCAGGTTCTGGTAGTCGCGCAGACCGCCGCACCCGCTTTTTACATGCGGCTCCTGCATGTAGACGCTGTTTCCGAACTTCGCGTGACGCGCCGCCTGATCGCGCAGGCGCGACTCCACGTATTCGCGTTCGTGACCATCCACGCATTCCTGCCGGAACTGCTCGCGAAAAAGCCACTCGATCTCGCGATCACCCGCCAGGAAACGAGACTCGAGCATCGCAGTCTTGGTGTGCATGTCGCTATTCGCTACTTCCAACGCTTCAGAGACGGAGCGGGTCGAGTGGCCAACCTTGAAACCGATATCCCAGAGCAGATACAGGATCTGCTCTACGACCTGTTCGGCGTAGGGCGAGACGTTATTCGCCTCTTCCGTGTGCAGGAACATCACGTCCACATCGCTGCACGGATTCAGCTCGCCACGGCCGTAACCGCCGAGCGCAACGACCGTCAGCGGGGTCGGTCTTGTTCCCTCGCGTTGCGCGAAACTGGTGGCGGCTCCGAAGAGATGCTGAAGCAGCACGTCCACCAGATCGCGCCTTCGTCCGCAGATATCGCGGCCGCCACCGCCCGCCTGGTGCTTCAAGCGTAAACGGTGTTCCTCGATGCGGAGGAACTTTCGATAGAGCGGGAGACCTTCGGTCAGGCGCGCGCCGCCCGCGGGCGCCAGCTGGCGTGCCGCGTGCGCCAGGACTTTTTCGAGGTGACTCGACACCCTACAGCTCGATCGCGTAGCGCTTCATCTTGTTGTAAAGCGTCGGCCGCTGAATCCCGAGAACTTGCGCGGCCTTCTTTTTGTTGCCATGGCACTGCGCAAGCGCCTGCAGGATCGCGTTCCGCTCTAGATCGTCGAGACTTTGCGCGCCCATGTTCTTGTGGTGCGCGCCGCCATTTTGCAAGGCCGCGGGTAATTGCACTTCCGCCGGCAGCTCTTTCACGGTGATCAGTTCGTTGCGCGCGAGAACGACGGCGTATTCCATGGCGTTTTGCAGCTCGCGCACATTTCCGCGCCAGCTGTAATCGAGCAGCTTCTGAAAAGCTGCCGGTGCCATCTGCGGTTCCGGTTTGCCGAGCTGCTGCGCGAACCGTTTCAGGAAAGAGGCAACAAGCGGTGGGATGTCTTCTCTTCGTTCGCGCAAAGGAGGAATCTCGATTTGGAAGGTGTTCAACCGGTAATAGAGATCCGCGCGCAAACGATTCTCTGCCAGCGCCTGCGAGATGGGCCGGTTCGTCGCCGCAACTACCCGGAAATCGGCCTTCAGTGTCTTCGTGCTGCCGAGCGCGCGATATTCCCGCTCCTGTAAAACGCGGAGGAAGCGCGTCTGCAATTCCGGCGGCATCTCTGAAATCTCGTCCAGAAAAAGCGTACTGCCCCTCGCCTCGGCGATCATGCCGGGAAAGTCGTTCATCGCGCCCGTGAAGGCGCCCTTCACGTAGCCGAATAACTCCGACTCAATCATCGACTGCGGAAACGCGGCGCAATTTAACTTTACCATCGGCTTGGCGGCGCGCCGGCTCCGGGAGTGAATCACGTTGGCGATGACTTCCTTCCCGACTCCACTTTCGCCCGTGATCAGGACGTTGGCTTCCGAGGGCGCCATGGCCTTAATGAGCTCGTGGATCTCCTGCATCCCCTTGCTCTTGAAAACAGGGGCGAGTTGCGTCTCGGCGATTTCCAGCCGCTTCTCGAGTTGCTGTGTTTTTTGTCGCAGTTGCTCGGTCTCGCGCAGCAGCGACTGCTTCTCGAGAGCCTTGTCGATCAGGCTGAGCAACTCTTCCGCCGCATAGGGTTTGCTGATGAAGTGATAGGCGCCGCGTTTCATCGACTCGATCGCGTTGTTCAGCGAATCGTGCGCGGTCAGAATGATCACCTGTGTGTCCGGCTTCTCCTGCTTGATCTGCTCGAGCATCTCCAGCCCCTGCGCGTCCGGGAGCTGTAAATCGAGCAGCACGACGGCGGGCGAATTATTCTTCAAGATCTTCAATCCGTAAGCCGCAGTCGCTGCCGTCTCTGGTTGGTAACCATGGCGGCCGAGCAGTGCTTCGAGCGTGAGCAGAATGGGCCGCTCGTCGTCAATAATCAGGATTCGCCTGTTGTCCGCGCTCATCTCAGGTTCGGTGTGAGGGAGCAGAATCGCGCTCGAAAATCCTGTGCTGATCCACCGGCACCATTGCGCTACGCATGCGCCGCCACCGGCAGAACGACCGTGAGAACGAGAGAAGATGCCGCAGGATCATGACGAACGCTGAAGCTTCCGTGGTGCGCCTCGATGATAGCGCGCGTGCGATAGAGTCCAAGGCCATAATGCCCGTGGGCGACTTGTTTGAATGGTTCCCGGCCCCAGTCCTCGGTGGAACCGGCGAAGTCCTTCTTCGGTTCTTGCATCGTGAAGGTGAAATTCCCGTCCGCGACCGTAGCGGTGGCCACGATCTCACCCGGGTTCCGTAGGTGCGCGAAAGCATTGGCGAACAATTCGAGAAGCGCCTGCTGCAGGTTCTGCGGGTCGATCAGCAAAGAGACATCACCGACATTCACCGACCACGCGATGGACGCACTTTGTTCAGGAAATTGCGCCGCGATTTTGCTCTGCAAATCTTCGACGAAATCCGCCGCCTTGTAAGGCATCTCCGTCAATTTGATTGTCGCAAGCAACGAGGTCAGCCGCTGCAAGCTGCTTCCCATCGTGGAAAGCATCGCGCGGAGTCGCTGCACTTCGCCCTTTACCTCCGCGTCTTCCGCGACTTCGTTCAGGAACGCGGATTGCAGCTCCACCGCGTTGAGGTTGTTGCGGAGATCGTGGCTGAGCTGGCCAACGAAGCGCACCACATCCGACATTGGCACTCGCACCCCGGCGCTGGTTTTCCCTTCGGTTGATTCAGACATGGTGGATCGCCGGGCCAAACACTATGCCACCGATGCAGCCTCTGGCGATTGGCGGAAGAATTTATCCGTCGCGGGAGAGCTACCGCTCGTCTGCCCGACCGAGCTGTCGTTCGCGGCGAGATGACGCAGCACATGGTAGACGGCTTCCGGTTCGCCCTGCACTGCCCCCGCTAATTGTTCGGCCGTCATGCCAGGAGCGCCCGGGAGATTTCGGACCACGCGATGCTGCAAATTCAAGACTTCCGTTGCCGCCTTCTTCCCAGCCTCCACGCCAGGTTGATGGTAGGCGTTGATGTTCACCAGCGATCCGTAGAAACCAACGGCGCGTTCATAGAGCGCGATCAAGGCCCCGACAGTGAATGCGTTCACCTCTGGAATGCTGATCGTGATAGACTCGCGGTCGCTCTGGTACAGTGCCGTGCGTGTCCCGCGCAAAAACCCCTCGAGATAATCGCCACTCGTGACGCCCTTCTCGACTTCGAAGCGCGCGGTTCTCCGATCCTGCCGAACCTCGATGAAGGTGGCGAAGAAGTTTGCGACGCCGTCACGCAGTTGCTGCACATAAGCATGCTGATCGGTCGAGCCCTTGTTTCCGTAGACGGCGATCCCTTGATGCACCACTTTCCCATCCAAGTCGCGCCCTTTACCTAACGACTCCATGACGAGCTGCTGCAAATAGCGGCTGAACAACATCAGCCGATCTTTGTAAGGCAGGATCACCATGTCCTTTTCGCCGCGTCCGTTCCCCGCGTAGTGCCACATCAATGCCAGCAGCATTGCCGCGTTGCTCTTCATTTCCGGCACGCGCGTGTGACGATCCATCGCCGCCGCTCCCGCGAGAAAGCTGTCGATATCGATGCCTTGCAACGCTGCGGATAACAGTCCCACCGCGCTCATGACAGAGGTGCGGCCGCCAATCCAATCGAACATTGGAAAGCGCGCGAGCCAGCCGTGCTCGGTCGCATAACGATCCAGCTCACTTCCGTCGCCGGTGACGGCGACCGCGTGTTGGCCGAACTCGAGGCCACGCTGCTTATAACGCGCCGCTGTCTCGAGCATTCCGTTGCGCGTTTCTTTCGTTCCCCCGGACTTTGAGATCACCACAACCAGAGTCGTCGCCCAGGCATCGCCGAGCTGCGCAAACACACGATCGAAGCCGTCGGGATCGGTGTTGTCGAGGAAGAAGATTTTGAGCGGATCATCCGCTCCACCCAACGCATCGGCCACAAACTGCGGCCCCAGCGCCGATCCGCCAATACCAATGGAGAGCAACTGCCGGAAAGGTTTACCGGTCGCGCTCGCAATTTTCCCACTGTGCACATCGGCTGCGAACTGCTTAATCTGCTTGTTGGTTTCCGTGATCTCGGTGCGCAACTGCTCGTTAGGCGTAAGCTCCGGCGCGCGCAGCCAGTAGTGACCTACCATCCGCTTCTCATCCGGATTCGCGATCGCTCCCGCTTCGAGTTCGCGCATCGCCGCGAAAGCAGCCTGCGCCCGCGCTTCCATTCCCTTGAAGAAGTTATCCGCGAACCGCATCCGACTTACGTCGATCGTGAATCCAAGATCGTCGTAAGACAGGAGATACTCTTGGAAGCGCCGCCAAAGATCCGAGCCCATGATGTCAGCTAATCAGCAAACGCGTCTGGCGCAATTGGGGGACGACCGCCGTGTCGTCCGACTGGTTTGCGCACCAGAGATGGGCGGGCAGCGCCCGTCCCTCCAAAGGATGGCGAACCCGCGAATCACCAGCGGAGCTCGTGCATCTCTCCAGCGAAGGGCAATCCTCAGCTCGCCCGACTAGCCCGGCACGTACGCGATCCTGCAGCACATACTCCCACTTCTCCGAGTAGCTCTGCCTGCGCATTAATCACGCTGCCAGAGTGGTGCGTCTCTTTGCTTCGGCCAATGACGCGCGACATGCGATTTCCAGTACCTCACGCACGACAACACGGGCTGCGTTAAAACACGATCAGAGGCGCGTTGAACCGTTCGTGGCCCGCCTGATAGATCGGGTGCCTGTGCCAGCTATTCATACGGGGACGACCGCCGTGTCGTCCTTCGTCGTTGGCCATCTCAATACAGGATCGGACAGCGCCCGTCCCTCAGCGGACGCGCTCACATGTGATCGATAATATTCTGGCCGAATTCGGAGCACTTGATCTCGGTCGCGCCTTCCATCAAACGCGCGAAGTCGTAGGTCACACGCTTGCTCGCGATCGCGCCATTCAATCCGCGGATAATGAGATCGGCCGCTTCCGTCCAGCCCATGTAGCGGAACATCATTTCGCCGGAGAGAACCACGGAGCCCGGGTTCACCTTATCTTGGTTCGCATACTTCGGTGCGGTGCCGTGCGTCGCTTCAAAGACGGCGTGGCCGGTGATGTAGTTGATGTTACCGCCGGGCGCGATGCCGATGCCGCCCACTTGCGCGGCGAGCGCGTCACTGAGGTAGTCCCCGTTCAAATTCAACGTCGCGATGACGTCGAACTCTTCCGGTCGGGTCAGCACCTGCTGCAATGTGATGTCGGCGATGGCGTCTTTGATCACAATACCGGCGCCGGGTTTGCCCATCGGAATCCGGCACCACGGCCCGCCATCAATTTCTTCCGCGCCGAAGTAGCTCTTCGAGATCTCGTATCCCCAGTCGCGAAACGCACCTTCGGTGTACTTCATGATGTTGCCCTTGTGCACGATCGTGACGCTCTTCCGCTGGTTCTTAATTGCATAAGCGATCGCGCTGTGGATCAAACGCACGCTGCCCGCACGGCTGACCGGCTTGAGGCCGATGCCGACCATGACATCGTCGCCTTCGGGCGCGCCGACTTTCTTCCAGAAATCCGCCGCCGCTTCCTTCGTGCCGAACCGAATTTTCTCAAACGCTTTCGGAAACTCCTTTTGCAGAAATCCGAGAATCTTCGCGGACTCAGGGCTGCCGGCCGCGTAGTCGATGCCCGCGTAGATATCCTCCGTGTTCTCGCGGAAGATGATCATGTCCACTTTTTCCGGATGTTTCACGGGTGAAGGGACACCGTTGAAGTACTGCACCGGCCGCAAACAAACGAACAAATCGAGCATTTGTCGGAGCGCGACATTCAGCGACCGGATGCCGCCGCCTACGGGAGTCGTCAGCGGTCCCTTGATCCCGACAAGGTAATCGCGAAACGCTTCGACCGTGTCGTTAGGCAGCCACTCGTCAAACTTGTCCTTCGCAGCTTGTCCCGCGAAGACTTCGAACCACGAGATCCTCTTCTGGCTGCGATAAGCTCTCTCGATTGCCGCATCAAAGACGCGCTCACTCGCCGCCCAGATGTCCGGCCCCGTGCCGTCGCCGCGGATGAACGGAATCACCGGCCGATCCGGCACAGTCAGTTTGCCCTGAGCGATGGAAATCTTGTCGCCGGCCGGAGGGGTAATGTCTTTGTAAGGCATAGGGCGGTGAATCTAGCGGCGTGAGAGGCACCCGCAATCAAATGGAGGCGTTGAGCGCAGCCGGCAGCGCAGCTGGTGTCCAAACCGAAGCCTTTTAGTGGGCTTACACTATGCGGAGCACGATCTCGCCTTACCGCCGCAGCGGTCGCGGCTCGTCAGCCGAGATGCGGTGAGTGGTTCGCGTTTTGTGTCGCCGCGAAGCACTGGTGCGATGAAGCTTGGAATCAGCAGCAGCGCAGTCTGTGTTCGGGGCGCGTGCGGGTGCGGTGCCTCGCCGCAACAAACCTATCAGGACTCCGCACGGCCCCATCGGAGGATTGCTCCCCCCGGGGGCCGAAACGGCGCTCCGAAAGTTCGCGCTGGCGTGCGCTCCCCAACACGCGCGAACCCCCGTAGTCAATTCATCTGTCACGTCGCACTAGGTATTGCTCTCGGTTTTCTCGAGCTCGGCGTCGCGCTCGATCGTTGCGCGGATCTCGTCATGTGCCACGCGCGAATCATCGGTGCGTTCTTCCATTTGGTGCGCCGCCCAATCCAGCGCCGAGGTGTTGAACTCAAATCGTCGTTCCCGATCTCCCCCGCCGCTTCGGATCGATGCGACAATTTCCTGCTGCCGGGCCAGCTCATCTGCCAGTGGCTGGTAAACCTCGCGTCGGCCTGTGGCGTCGGCGTAGTCGAAGAGCCCGTTATAGCAATGCCGCTCGTCATCCCACCCCGGGTGATTAAGGATCGGGTAAAGGCATAAGCCTTCGATGGGAACGCCGCTGATCATCGCGCCGCGCACTTCATTCGAGATGTAACGCAACCAGATCGGACGCATCTCATCTTCGATCCCCGTCTCCGCGATGAAGATCGGCTTGCAATAGCGCGCGTAGAGTTCCGCGAGCATATCGCGCACATGGCGATAGCGCGGATCCGACGGAACCAGCATCGACCCGTGGCCGCCTGGATGCGCCCACTGATTATGAATGTAATAATTGACGCCGATGATGTCGAGGAAGCTGTCCTCGCCTCCCAATTCCGGGGCGGTTCGCCCGCAGATCATATCCCAGGCATCAAATTGCGTCTGGCGGTATTCCTCGGCTGCGAGCCCATCCTGATGTCGACCCGTCCCGCTGGTCACATTGATCATCGGATCAATCTGGCAGAAGCGAATCGCCGGATTCACCTCCCGGATGGCGTAGATCGCTTCGACTGAGGCCCGGACGAGCTGGCGTTTTAATTCCGCCCCGCGATTTCTGGCAAACGGATTGAAGGCCGCGCCATCGCCCCCGGCCCACGAGAAAAAGGAAATTTCATTAATCGGTGAGATAAACGGCGTTTCATCGAGCTGCTCGCTCAACAACGTCGCAGCCGCGCGTGCGTAGGCTGTGAATCGGCGGATAAACCCGATCGAAAAGATGTCGATGTCGTCAGGCCATCCGTAATGCCAAAGATCCCAGATCACCTGCATGCGGGTTTCGCGCGCGGCGCGCGTGATCGGAAGTGCGGAAGAAAAATCGAAGCGCCGCGGATTGCTTTCGATGAGGTGCCAGCGCAGCCCTTCACGCACGGTGCGAAAGCCGTGCTCCTGCAGCAAGCGATAGTCGCTCGTGGCAAATTCGTCGTGTCGCGTCGCACGCACCAGATCGAGTCGTTTCCCGGAAGCAAGTCGATGCGTCGAGCATTCGAACCCGCCGATGAAGAAGCTTCGGAAAAGCGACGCGCCCGGATGGGAGACCTTATCCGTCGCGCGCTCGATGATCACGCGACCAAATATGCAAGGAGCGGAATCCGTCAAGTGAGCGAACTGCTTGCTCTTTTCCGGCCCCGCGGAGGTCCACGGAGAATGTTTCTGCGCGCCGAAGGCAAGACCGCGTTCCGGGACTGCTCGCATGTGCGTGCTGGTGACCCAGAAGCTTTCTAGGTCGGCAACTTTTCTCCGTCGCGAATACCTGTCTGCAGAGGTGCAAGGCGGAGTTCGTTCGGCAGAATGCGAGCCCGTGCCAAACGTCTCCAAAAGCAAGCTTCTCGCGCGCGCCGCTGATCGATCGTGGAGTGTCCTGTAGCGTCGGAAATCCTAACCGTCGGAGCGCGGTGTGCCACATCTTACGCGCACAAATTCACCCACGCCGAAACAGCGCAGGGGGAAGAGCCTAACGAGTCATCACGAAACAAGTTTGCAAAATCATGATTTTGCACGATGGTCCGAAACGTAGGAGAAAGTCCTACTCTTAACCGGCTGATTCAGCCTACATCCAAGTAGGTACTGGTCGACGAATTCTACGGAAAGATGGAATTAGCAACACTCACACGTCCGCGCGTTTTTCGAAAGATCCCGACCCCATTTACCACGGTCGAGAAGAGCCGTGCGCACGAAGAATTTCCGATCATTGTCCATTCACATCTCGGATGGGATTGGGTCTGGCAGCGGCCACAGCAATTTCATTCGCGTTTGTCACAGCGACACAAGATCCTGTTTGTCGAAGGTCCGGTCCCTTCGGATAAAATCAGCGCCGCGGCCGTGACCTTGCGTGAGGTTTCTGACTATCCGAACATAGTCGTTCTGCAGATGCAGATGCCGCGAGCGCGCTGGAAGGATGGCGCGTGGGTTGACAAGGAACGGCGACGCCTCGTTCAGTCTGTTCTCGCCGGTCCGCTCGGCGGCAATTTCGCAAATCCGGTGCAGTGGTTCTACGATCCGATGGCCGTCACCGCCTTCGCCGGACACCTTGACGAGCAGGCGATCGTTTACGATTGCATGGACCAGCTTTCACAATTTCGCGGCGCGCCGCCCGAACTCGTTAGGCGCGAGCGCGAATTACTGGCGGTCGCGGATGTTGTTTTCGCGGGCGGGCCTAAAATCGCGCAGGCAAAGTTGCCTTACAATGCGAACTGTTATTCGTTTGGCTGCGGCGTGGACGTGCGTCATTTCGGAAAGGCGACACACGCCGCGACGAAGATCCCGGACGACGTTGCGCATCTCCGCGGGCCGGTCCTCGGTTACTTTGGGGTCGTTGATGAGCGACTGGATTATGATCTGCTTGCCCGGCTCGCCGATCACGACCCGGAGTGGAACGTCGTGATGGTGGGGCCGCGCGCGAAAGTGAGGCGCTCTTCCCTTCCGCAGCGCCCGAATCTGCATTGGCTCGGCGCCCGGAAGTATCGAGAGTTGCCCGCGTATGTGAAGGCGTTCGATATCTGCATGATGCCTTTCGCGATAAATGAGGCGACGGAGTTCATTAACCCGACGAAAGCTCTCGAATACATGGCGACGGGCCGCCCAATCGTTTCCACTGCTGTGGAAGACGTTGTCCTACAGTTTCGTGACGTGGTTAGCATCGCTTCGTCAGCGGAAGAATTTGTCGGTCATTGCGCGCAAGCAGTGGAAAAGACGAATGCGGTCGGAATCAAAAACGGACGCCGCATGGCGCGACAAAATTCATGGGAATCGATCGTGGAACAGCTCGAAAAGCACGTCCGCGATGTCTTGAGCACGAAGCGCGCCGTCACGATAACTGCGGCCTAACGAGCAACAAACGCTTCGGAGTCGGCCAACCACAGCTTTGTTGAGACGACGGCGCGGTTTCGCCGTCTACGCGCCACTCGAAAGAGACCCACTTCGCCTCGACGCAGCGAGGCGGCACAAGAGCTTGCCAACAGGCGATGCTCTCCGTGAAAGTTCCGATTGAGCGGACTGGCCACAGTTCCCAATTTACAACTGGAGCACAGCGCAAGAAGCGGCGAATAGGGGATGAGTTTGCCGAGTATGAGCCCCTCACTGCTGAGCGGGCTAACGAGTAATTGCTCTCTCCAGGCCCGCCGCAGGAAAAGGGCGACTTGAAGTAGTGCCTCACTGGAAGAGCGCATCAGCTGCGGTGCCGTGTCAAGGTTCGAGCAACGAGCGGAGCGGCCCGACAAAGGTATCTGCCAAACACCGTTGTCTTTGCAGATCTCGCGGCCAGCGCCGGACAATTGGGTTATTAGGAGCCGCTCCTCTCTTCGAATTAGACGCGGCTCGGCAGAGCAGATGTTGTCAGCCTTCACCGAGCCGAGCGCGGTATGCTTGAACTCGCACGATAGCATTCCCGCCGCGTCGCGGCTTTGGCCGTGAAATCGCTGAAAAAACTGCAACCGCCAGGCGGAGCCGCGGCGTTTCTTCTCAGAAGCCAACGGGACATGAGCGCAGCCTCAAGGAGACAGAACGATGCGGAAAGATCGCAGCAGGCCATGGCCGAGATGGAGCGGTATTGTGCTGATCATCCGCGGAGCCCATCCGCCGCGCGCCGGCCGCGGATCATGATTCGCGGCCGCAGCTGTGTCGCGCTCCTTGGCTCAACCTTGCAGGATGGCATCGTCGGAATCGGCGGAACGATTGAAGCCGCCCTTCGCGCCTTCGACGTGCAGTATTCTAACTCCGTCAAGCCGCGGAGCCAGTAACTTCCAGGGCGCACCGCGCTCAGTCATTCCGATTACGACTATCAGTCGTGCCGCAAATTGCTTTGCGGATGCTCTAACGATCCCGGGCCGACGCCGGAGCCTCAGACTCGTTGCGCTTCCGCCGGCGCTGAAGACTTGCACGCGCGGCGAGTCATGTGTGACGCCGAAGAGCGCGGAGACGCCGAAACGCGTGCTGCGGTTCGGCTTCCAAGCGACCGTCGGTCCAATCACGAAGCTGGGCGCCGGGTCGTCGCGGTCCCTTTGTCTGTGAAGTTGTTGTAGTGCATCTTGAAGCCGGCCTTCGATCGCTCGTTAGGGGTGAGCGCTGCACGGCGCTCCGCGCAAAACCTCATCGCGCCCCCGGGCGCCGGAGAGTTATCAATCAAAAAAGGCGTACAAGGCCCATTCAGCTCCTCCCCGAAATCCGGCGATAGATGGAGGCGGTAAGTTTGGCCGCTCTTCATGATTGATCTCTTGGTTCCGTCGCCGTCATTGGTTGAGCATGTCGTGAGAGGCGGGAAAGACGATGTTTCGCCCTCTCCTTCTTCGCCGACCTCTTACGCGGTGA
>JACCTI010000476.1 GCA_013812515.1 Chthoniobacterales bacterium | reverse complement strand
AACCATTCCACCGTGTCCGCATCGAGCACCTCGCTCCAGATATAGGAATAGTAGCCCGCTGAATACCCGCCGGAGAAACTATGCGAAAAGTAGGTGCTGCGGTACCGCGGCGGCACGACCGGCAAATCAGTCCCCGATTGCTTCAGCGCTTCCGCCTCGAACGCGAGCGTGGCGTCCGGCACCTGCTCGGGCTTCAATTGATGCCACGACTGATCGAGCAGCGTCGCAGAGAGATACTCGGTGGTCTTGAAACCCTGGTTGAACTTCTCCGCCGCAAAGACCTTATCGAGCAACTCGGCCGGCATCGGCTCGCCGGTTTTGTAATGCTTCGCGTAATTCTTCAGCACCTCCGGCCAGGTCCGCCACATCTCGTTCACCTGCGACGGGAACTCGACGAAATCCCGCGGCACACTCGCGCCGCTGAACCGGGGATACTTCACATCAGAAAACATGCCGTGAAGCGCGTGACCAAATTCATGAAACGCCGTCTTCACTTCATCCCATGTCAGCAAGGTTGGCTCGCCTTCCGGCGGCTTAGGAATGTTGAGGTGATTCGCAATCACCGGCTTCGTGCCGAAAAGTTTCGACTGACCCACATAAGCGCTCGCCCACGCGCCGCCCCGCTTCGAGGGCCGCGCGTAGTAATCGGCGAGGAAGAGCGCGAGCGGCGTTCCGTCCGCGTTGAAGACCTCAAAGACGCGCACGTCCGGCAGATACACCGGCAAATCTTTGCGTTCCTTGAACGTGATCCCGTACTCCTTCGTTGCCGCGAATAAGACGCCGTCGATCAGGACGTGATCGAGCTCGAAGTACGGCCGAAGCTGTGATTCGTCGAAGGCATAGCGCGCTTTCCGGACCTGCTCGGAATAGAAATCCCGATCCCACGAGGCGAGCTGGAAGCCGCCCTTCTGTTCGTCGATCACCGCCTGCATATCGGCGATCTCTTTGCGCGCGTTCGCGACCGCTGGCGGCGTGATATCGGTGAGCATCTTGTTCACGGTCTCGACGCTGCCCGCGGTCTGGTCTTCGAGCTGATACGCGGCGTGATTTGCATAGCCGAGCAGAGTCGCCCGCTCGGCGCGCAGCTTCGCGATCCGCGAAACAACCTCGCGATTATCGAACTCACCGCCGCGGCTGTTGCGGGTGAGCGAAGCTTCCATAATCCGCTGCCGCAGGGCGCGATTCTTCAGCATGGCGAGCGGCGGCTGACTGGTGGTGTTCTGAAGCCGGATCGCGAACTTGCCATCTTTGTTCTCGTCCTTCGCTGCTGCCGCGGCGGCCGCGATTTCGCTCTCCTTCAATCCGTCCAACTCTTCGCGTGTATCGACGATAACGGAAGAGGCGTTCTTCTCTTTCAATACGTTCTGTTCGAATTGCGTCTGCAAAGTTGCAATTTCGCCATTGATCCCCTTCAGTCTGGTCTTATCGGCGTCGTTCAGCTTTGCGCCCGCGCGCACGAAATCTTTGTAGTAACGCTCGAGGAGAAACTTCGATTCCGGATCGAGGCCCAGCTTGTCGCGTCCATCGTAGAGACTCTGAATGCGAGCAAACAGAGCGCTGTTCAAACGAATCGCGTCCTGGTGCGCGGAGAGTTTCGGCGACAGTTCCTTGTCGATCCGCTGCAGCTCAGGATTCGTGTTGCAGCCGTTCAGGTTCGCAAACGTGCGGTTCGCGCGTTGCAGCAAACGTCCGCTGCGTTCCATCGCCACAATCGTGTTTTCGAACGTCGGCTTCTCATTCTCGCCCGCGACTTTTTCGATCTCCTTCAGCTGCTCCGCCATGCCTTGTTCGATCGCCGGCTGGAAGTGCTCGTTATTGATTTTGTCAAACGGCGGCAGCTGATAGGGGAGCGTGCTTTCGGTGAGCAGCGGGTTCGGGTTCGCGGAGGAATTTTCTGCGAGGTTCGGATCGGATGCGGATGTGGAAGCAGCAATCATGGGGAGGGCGGCAAAAGCGAAGGCACGAAGCAGAACATTGTGTTTCATAGGCGTTGATCCACGAGACGAATGATGGCCTGGGGAAGTCAATAACGAGCAGCGTTCTACGTTCGCAAGCTGAGGAATTCCGCGCATAGAATGTGATCGACCTGCACTAAAGGAAGGACACGATTTAACCGACACTAGCTCGCGGCGGCCACCTTCAACAAAATGCGAGGCGCACGCTTTACTGGAGACAATCGTCAAGGCAGGCGAGCAGGTGCGCGACGCTTTCTTCGGTCTCGTCGCCCATGTTCGAGAGGCGGAACGTTTCGCCCTTGATCTTTCCGTAGCCGCCATCAATCACGAGGTGATGTTTGGCTCGAAGACGCTTCACGAGCGCTGCGATGTCGATCCCACGATTGTTCCCGACACAGGTGAGCGTGACCGAACGGTAAGGCTCCTCGGCGAAGAACTCGAAGCCGCGCGACCGCACCCAGTCGTGCACAACTGCGTTTGTTCGCCTGTGGCGCGCATGTCGGGCGGGCAATCCTTCAGCAAAAATCTCGTCGAGCTTTGATTGCAACGCATGAATGTGCGCGATGCTGGGAGTCGTCGGCGTCATGTCGCTTTCTTGGTTCTTCTTGAACTCGAGAAAGTCGAAGTAGTATCCCCGATCGGGAATTTGCTTCGCGCGTGCGAATGCCTTCTCCGAAACGCTGAAAAGCGCGAAGCCCGGCGGAAGCGCGAGCGCCTTCTGGCTGCCGGTCAGGAGCACGTCGATGCCGAGATCGTCCATCGCGATCGGGACCGCGGAGAACGATGAGACCGTATCGACGATCAGCACCACCTCCTGATAATTCTGCGCGACCGCGCAGAGTTCGGCCAGCGGGTTCATCACGCCTGTCGAGGTCTCGTTGTGAATGAGCGTGACAGCATCGAACTCGCCGGTCGCGAGCTTCTCATCCAGCATCGCGGGATCGATGTGCTTTCCCCAGTCGACGCGGAGCGGCTCCGCCTGTTTTCCGCAACGCCGGCTCACGTCCAGCCACTTGTCGGAGAAGGCGCCGCACATGCAGTTGAGCACACGCTTGCCAACGAGATTTCGGATGGCGCCTTCCATCACTCCCCACGCTGAAGAAGTGGACAGGAATACCGGCTGAGCTGTACTAAAAAGCTCCTGTAAGCGCGGTTGGATCGAGCGATAGAGCTCGCGGAATGCGTCGCTGCGATGGCCGATCATTGGCCGGGAGAATGCGGCCCATGTTTTATCTGAGACTTCGACCGGACCGGGAATGAATAACTTGTCGTGCGAGGACATGAGGGCAGAAGGTCAAGCAGCCTGCGATGAGCGCAAGCCGAGGGCGCCGAACGCTCGCGGTAGATTAGAATGCACCCGGCGCGGCGTGGAATCACCCGGCTCTTACTTATCCGATTTGTAAAGGAAGCTGATGTCTCCGCTGCGTTCGACGCGTGCGATCCGGACCTTTGCGATGTCGTCGGTTTTCCCCTTCAGCCTCAGGTCTTCTTCCACATCGTTCGTGGTAATGTGGTTTCGCCGCAGCGCCTTCGGAAGATAGCGGCCGTCTTCGATCACTACGCGCGGCTCTCCTTTCATCGCGACGCCAAGCGGATGCCAGGCGTAGGCAAAGACCGCGAGGAGTCGATGCACCAGCACGAGCACGAACGCGCAGGCGATGGTGCCGAAAAGTGGACCGTTGCCGTTAATGGAGCGCGAGAGCAACGACCCGACGATTACGATCAAGACCATGTCGAACGGTGTTTTGCGTGCGAGCGCACGCTTCGCTCCGAGACGAACTAGCACCAGGGCGGTGAACAGAATAACAAGTCCCCGCAAGGACAGCTGCACGGCGGTCAGATTCCTGGGCTCCGCGCTCAGGCCGAAGACGGGATCGATGAGTGCCGATAATTCGTGCATCCTAGGAAGATCGTGTCCGCGGGAAAAGACGCGCGTATCGTCGGCTCAACCGATGCGAGACAAGGCCGCGCGCGTGCGGCGATGCGTTTGGAATTCAAAGCGAGCGACGAAAAAAATAGCTTAACGTCCAGCAGCAGAAAAACGAACGGGATGGGCAAAATCTCAAAGAAGCGGAACGCCTCTCGGAACAAATCCGAGGCCAATCCCGGCAGCCGCCAGGGCGAGCGGCGCAGCTCCGGCGCAAAACCGAGCGGCACAAACGTGAGCCGCGGCGGCGGGAGCGACGCGAAATCTTCCAAAGCCGGGGCGGGCGCGTGCCAAGAGCAGTCGCGGAACCTGAGCTAGCTGCGACCCTCTGCATGCCCGAAAAAAATGAAGACCTGCACGGCAGCGCCCCGGACAAATGTGACACGGCGCTGTTGTTGATCGACGTCATCAATGACCTCGCGTTTCCCGAGGCCGATCAGATGCTCGACAGCGCGCTCGCAATGGCGAGGAACATCCGGCGCTTAAAGCGACGCGCGCGCAAGGCTGGCGTGCCGGTGGTCTATGTGAACGACAACTTCGGAAGATGGCAATCGGATTGGCGGAGGACGGTGGAGCATTGCAGTGGCGCAAAAATCCCAGGACGCAATCTGGTGCGGCTCTTGAAACCGGCCCAGGATGACTATTTCGTCCTGAAGCCGAAGCATTCCGGCTTCTTTTCCACTACGCTCGAGACGCTCCTGCGCTATCTCGATTCGAAGACGCTCATTCTAACCGGAATCGCGGGGAACTTCTGCGTCCTGTTCACCGCCAACGACGCCTACATGCGCGACTACGATCTGCTGGTCCCGAAGGATTGCTGCGTCTCGAACACGCCGCGTGAAAACGAGGAAGCGCTCGCGTTAATGCGGAAGTTCTTAAAAGCCGACACGCGACCTTCAAATGAAATCCAGCTGCGTGCGGGGGCGAAGAAGAAGAAAAAGCGCGCGGCGGTTAAAAGCTAGCTACTCTTGCCGCGTCCCGTTTTGTTCTGAAGTTCGTCGATCTTTTTCGACGCTTCCGCCTTGGTCCAGTTCTCGTTGAATTCCTCCTTTCCTTCGCGGCAAAGCGTCTGGAGATAAGAGCGCTGCGGACCGGTCATCGGCTCATCTCCCGTGCTCCAATCCTCGGGAGCTTTCACCGGATCCTGCATGGGCGAGGGGATGTTTTCGTCTGCCATACTGAAAGATCGTGAGCCGTTCTGCGGCTGGCCCTATGTCCTCTTGCGCCGTGAAGTTTCGCGTGGCATAGACCACCTCGCGCGTCCAAGGGTGCGTCACGCAATTTATGGCGACAGTTTCCCCTGCCAGACCCGATCCCATGCTCGAGACCCAGCTCTTCTGGGCGCGGAACCGGAATTCCATTGTCGCTGCATTATTGGTGATGATCCTCGCGCTTGCGGCCTACGGTGCGTACCGTTTCCACACCGCGCATCGCGACGAAGCCGCCGCATTGATGCTGTCTCAGGCGAAAAGCGAGGAGGATTACCAGAAAATAATCGACCAGTATGGCGGCTCGAATGCGGCGCCGAGCGCTTATCTCCTGCTCGCGGCAGCACAGCGCAAAGACGGAAAGCTGGCGGAAGCAAACACGACTCTCAAGACTTTCGCGGACAAGAATCCGAAACACGAACTCGTGACGACCGCGAAGATGGCAATGGCTGCCAATGTCGATGCGATGGGGAAACCGGATGAAGCTTTGGAGATGTATCGCCGAGTGGCAGCGGATTACCCGAGAAGCTTCAACGCCCCACTCGCATTGCTTGCCGAAGTGCCTCTGCTGAAGCAGAAGGGCGACATCGAGGGAGCGCGGCGCGTCTGTGAAACGGTGCTGACGCAGTATCGGGACAACTACGCGGCTACCGAAGCGACGCGGCATTTGCGCATGTTGAAGCTACCACCGGCTGTCGCGGCACCATCCGACGACCCGGCCGTGAATGCCGCGCCCAGTATTTCGGCGGCAGCCAGTCCCGCCGCATCGATGTCTCCGATGCCGTGAGGTTTGGCGCCACGCTACGGTGTCCTTGATTCGTTGGACGTGCGACGGCATCTGCCGAAATGATTCCCACTCGACACGCGAGTTGTAGCGGACGTTGAGGCTCCGCGACCGGAAGTTGTCGGTTCGCGCCCCCCGAGCTGTCGCCAGCAGCTGCGTTCGCGTTGCCGGGGTCGATGCCTCGGCTCCAGCTTCGCCGGGAGACAGCGAATTACCGCTTCGAAAACTGGAAGCGTTTGCGCGCGCCCGGCTGCCCGGATTTCTTTCGCTCTTTCATTCGCGGATCGCGTCGCAGCAGGCCCTCCGCCTTTAACGTGGCGCGAAGATTTGCGTCCACTTGCAGAAGAGCGCGAGCAATCGCGAGCCGTGCGGCGCCCGCCTGACCGGTCGCGCCACCGCCAGTGGCATTGATCGACAGATCGTAGGAATTCGTGAGCTTCACGGTCTGGAGTGGCTGAAGGACCGTGTTCTGCAAAGGGATCGTGGGGAAGTATTCCTCGAAGGACTTACCGTTGACATCGATCTTGCCCTTACCGACCGTCATGCGAATGCGCGCGACCGAAGTTTTGCGACGGCCAGTGGCGATGAATTCCTCGGTAGTTGCCATGATGAGAGGTCTCAGGAAAGCGTGACGGCGGCGGGTTGCTGCGCGGCATGCGGGTGGAGGTCGCCTTTATAAACTTTCAACTTCCGATAAACAGCGCGCCCGAGCTTGTTGTGCGGGATCATGCCCCGGACGGCGCGCTCAACAAGTAGTTCCGGGTGCCGCGCGCGACGCGCCCGAGCGT